>JAYTFI010000476.1:0-10594 GCA_043734485.1 Acidimicrobiales bacterium
TGAGCACCCGATGGGTGCGGTGAGCGACAATCTGCGCCTTGCCGTCGTGCCGATCCGCCGCGCTCACGTTCCAGCGCACCCACCGAGCCCGACAAGCCCACGTCACTCCAACAGAGCCGCACCCAAATGAATAAAAGGGACCGGGTCCTAATGCCCGCCGATGCGCAGCTCTCGCTTGTAGACGCGCTTCGGCCCCAACTCCTCGACGATGCGACCGGCCATGCGGGCGTATTCGACGGATGCTTCGGAGGTGGGGTCGGCAGCCATGATCGGCTCACCGATGTCCATGCCGTCGCGCAGCTCGGGTACGAGCGGGATCTGGCCGATGAGCGGGACCTGGAGGTCGTCGGCGAGGTGCTGCCCGCCACCGGCACCGAAGATTTCGTACCGCTTGCCATCGTCGCCCGTGAAGAAGCTCATGTTCTCGATGACGCCGTGGACCTTCATGTTGATCTGCGGCTGGCGGGCCATTGCCGCCGAGCGCTGGGCCACGCGCTGCGCGGCCGGCTGCGGGGTCGTGATGACGTAGATCTCAGCGCGCGGGAGGTACTGCGCCATCGATAGGGCGACGTCGCCGGTGCCGGGGGGCATGTCGATGAGCAGGAAGTCGGGCTCGCCCCAGTAGACGTCGGTGAGGAACTGCTCGAGCGCCTTGTGCAGCATCGGGCCGCGCCACACGATGGCGCGCTCCTCCTCGACCATGAAGCCGATCGACATTGCCGCGACGCCGTGGCGGACCGGTGGGATGACGAAGCCGTCGATGATGGTGGGCACCTGCTCGATGCCGAGCATCTTCGGGATGGAGAAGCCGTAGACGTCCGCATCGAGGACCCCGACGGTGAGCCCGCGGGCGGCGAGGGCGATGGCGAGGTTGACCGTGGTTGACGACTTGCCGACGCCGCCCTTGCCCGAGGTCATGCCGAGTACCCGGGTCTTTGCTTCGGGCTGCATGAACTTCGGCGCCCGTTGGGGACCGGCGGAGTGGCCGTGTCCGGCCTGTCCGGCGTTCTCGTGCTCGACGTCGTCGGCCTGCAAGCGGGCCCGTAGCAGTGCCCGGTCGTCGTCGTTCATCCATTCGACGTGGACATCGCAGCGTGAGGCACCGATGCCGGCGACAGCACCGCGTACCCGTGCCACGAGCTCGTTGATGGTCGGGTCGTCCTCCGCCTTGCCCACGAGGACGACACCGACATCGTTGCCCTTGACTGTCACGCTACGAATCATGTCGAGCCCGACGATGTCGAGGCGCAGCTCGGGCTCTCGCACGGTCGCGAGGGCGTTGAGGACTTCGGTTTCGGACAACGGCATGGCGGGGCTTTCGACGGTTCGGCGGAAGGGCAGTTTCCCGCACGGGGTGCCCTAACCTATCGGCGTGCCTACCTCTACGGTGACGAGCGAGCCCGTCGCCATGACGCGGGTGCGCATCGGCCGGTCACCGCGTCTACCCCGCGTCGAGGCGCCTTCCGGCCCGACTGGAGAGGAGTTCTCGGCCGCAGTCACTGCGGCAACGACGATGTTCGGCGATCCCACCCGGCGCCGTATCTACCTCGCTGCGCGCGATGCGCCTGAGGGCATCACCGCCGCCGAGGCGGCCGAGCGATTCGAGCTGCATCCGAACGTCGCCCGCCACCACCTCGACAAGCTCGCGGCCGGCGGCTACCTCGACGTGGCCGCCGATGCCCGCGAGGGCAAGTCCGGGCGGCCGTCGAAGCGCTACCGCACCACCGGCAAGCCGATCGACCTTGAGTTCCCGGCCCGTCGCCACGACCTCGTCGTCACGCTCCTCAGCCGTGCGCTCGACCTGCTTCCGCCGGACGTTGCGGCGACGATGGCCGAAGAGGTCGGTGAACACTACGGGCGCGAGCTGGCGATCCAGATGAACCCGAGCGACGGCCATCGCTCGATGCGAGCCGCGCTCCATGCCGTCGCCGATGCGCTCACCGCCCACGGGTTCGCGGCCCATGCCGAGGGTCGCGAGGGGTCGATGTCGATCGTGCGCGACCACTGCCCGTTCGGCGACCTGTCGGTGTCGAACCCGGTGATCTGCGCAGTCGATCGCGGCATGGTGCGCGGCATGCTGCACGAGCTGTACGGCGATACCGATCTTGCGCTCACCGCATCGCGGCCGCAGGGCGACGACCGCTGCGTGTCCAGCGTCTAACTCGGCCGATACCGAACCTGCTTCTCCGAAAAGTTATACCGGGTTATACTTTCGACGTGAAGACCGCCGTGTCGATACCTGACCCGTTGTTCAGGGAGGCTGATCTCCTGGCCGAGCGCCTCGGGATCTCGCGAAGCGAGTTCTATGCGCGGGCACTGGCCCGAGAGCTCGAAGCCGAGTCGGACGACGCCGTGACGGCCGCGCTCGACCGGGTGTACGGAGCGACGGACAGTCGCCTCGACGTCACCATCGCTCGTGCACAACAACGCGCAGTTCACGAATCGTGGTGATCCGACGGGGCGACACGTGGTGGGCCGACCTCGGCAGCCGACGGGGATCGGCACCCGCCCACCGTCGACCCGTCCTCGTCATTTCCGCGGATTCCTACAATCGGAGCCGGATCGACACCGTCATCTGTGCGGTGATCACCTCGAATGTCGAACTCGGCGAGGCGCCCGGAAACGTACTGCTCGGTGCCGATGAGGCGGGGCTCGACCGACCGTCCGTGGTGAACGTGTCGCAGGTGATCACCCTCGACAAAGGAGATCTCCGGGACCGGTTGGGTGCACTCTCGGCGAGTCGGATGCGAAGTGTCGAGCTCGGTGTGCGGCGCGTGCTCGCACTCTGAGCTGGCGAACTTCGAAGACTTGTGCACTGTGGCGGTGCAGAACCCTTCGGAGAATCGTGCCCCCGAGCCGACGGGTCGCGCTCAGGGTTCAGACAGGGTTGTACCGGTCGAGGCTGTCACACCGTTCTGCGAACATGGACGCCATGCCCCCTCCTTCCCGTACCACGAACGCGACGGCCGCCGGGTGTCGCAACGTCAGCAAGATCTACGGGTCCGGCGACAACGAGGTGCGTGCCCTCGACGATGTCAGTGTGGACTTCGAGAAGGGGCGCTTCACGGCCATCATGGGTCCGTCCGGCTCGGGCAAGTCGACCCTCATGCACTGCTCGGCCGGCCTCGACGACGTCACGTCGGGCCAGGTGTTCATCGGCGACGTCGAGCTCTCGTCGCTGAAGGAAAAAGATCTCACGCTGCTCCGGCGCGACCGGGTCGGCTTCGTGTTCCAGGCCTACAACCTCGTTCCGACGCTCAATGCGATCGAGAACATCACGCTGCCGATGACGCTCGCCGGCCGTTCGCCCGACCAGGAATGGCTGAACCAGGTCGTCGAGAAGGTCGGTCTCGCGAAGCGGCTGAAGCATCGGCCGAGCGAGCTGTCAGGCGGGCAGCAGCAGCGAGTGGCGGTGGCCCGGGCACTCGCCAGCCGGCCCGACATCATCTTCGCCGACGAGCCCACCGGCAACCTCGACTCCCGCACCGGCGCCGAGATCCTGGCCTTCATGCGCCAGGCCGTGCGTGACTACGACCAGTCGATCGTGATGGTCACCCACGACCCGACGGCGGCGTCGTATTCCGATCGGGTGGTGTTCCTGGCCGACGGCAAGATCGTCGACACCATGGAATCTCCGACGGTCGACCGCATCATCGACCGCATCAAGACTCTGGGCGACTGAGGGGCTGGGCATATGTTCAAACTCGCGCTCAAGAACCTCTGGGAGCACAAGGTCCGTCTACTGGCCAGTGCCGTCGCCGTCTTCCTCGGTGTCGCCTTCCTGGCCGGAACGTTCGTGTTCACCGACTCGCTACGGGGCGTGTTCGACGACCTCTTCTCCTCCGTTTACAAGGGAACCGACGTCTTAGTGCAGGGCGAGCAGGCCTTCAAGTCCGACGATCCGAGCAACAGCTCGCGGGCTCGTCTCACCGCGAAGCAGCTCGATCAGGTGAAGGCCGTTCGTGGCGTTGCCTCAGTGGCCGGCGGCGTCCAGGGCTTCGCGCAGGTCATCGACAAGAAGGGCAAGCTCGTCGGCCGGTCCGGGCCGCCGAAGTTCGGCTTCAACTGGATCGACGATCCAAGCCTCGGCGTCTACAAGCTGTTCAGCGGTCGGGCGCCCGCGGCCGACAACGAGATCGTGGTCGATCGCGGCGTCATGAAGTCAGCCAAGTTCACGCTCGGCGACACGATCAAGGTGGCCACGCAGAAGCCGACCGAGCCTTTCACCATCGTCGGCGATGCCACGTTCGGCTCGTCCGACGCGTCGCTCGGTTCGAGCGCGGTGTTCTTCACAACGAGCAAGGCCCAGTCGCTGTTCGGCCAGCCCGGGCAGTTCGATGAGATCCGGGCCCGGGTGGCGAAGGGAGTGTCGCCTGACCAGTTGGTCATCAACGTGAAGGCGGCCCTGAAGGGGCAGAAGGTCGAAGTGCTGAGCGCGGCCGCCGCGACCGCGTTGGCCCGCAGCCTCGTCAGCGGCTTCTTCGACACGTTCCAGACCGTGCTCAGTGTGTTCGCCTACATCGCACTGTTCGTCGGCACGTTCGTCATCTACAACTCGTTCAAGATCGTGTTCACGCAGCGGACGCGGGAGATGGCGATGCTGCGGGCCATCGGTGCGAGCCAACGTCAGATACTCACCTCAACCGTCATCGAGTCGTTCATCGTCGGCCTCCTGTCGTCGGTCGTCGGCGTGGCCGGAGGCGTCGGGCTCGCCGTTGGCCTGAAGGCGCTCCTCAACGCGATCGGAGCAACGCTCCCGTCGGGTTCGCTCGTGCTCGCGCCGCGCACGGTCATCGTCGGCATCCTCGTCGGGCTCGTCACCACCATGGTCAGCTCACTGCTCCCGGCCATCAAGGCAAGTCGGGTGAAGCCGCTCGCCGCTCTGCGTGATGTTGCCGTCGACCGCAGCGGCACCTCCAAGATCCGGCTCTTCGGTGCGCTCGCGCTCTATGCGCTCGGCGCGGTCGCGCTCGCGGTCGGTCTGGCCGGCCGGGGGACGCCAGGGGCGAAGATCCTCGGCATCAGCGCGGTCGCCGTGCTCGTGGGAACCATTATCATCGGCCCGATCATCTCGAAACCGCTGGCGAGCGTGTTCGGCGCACCGTGGTTCGGCTGGGTTGTCACCGTGTTCGGGGTGATTGTCTCGCTGGCCGGGATCGCAACGATTGCGAAGTCGTTCGGTGACAAGAAGCCGACGATGATCATCAACGGCTTGATCCTCCTGCCCATCGGCATCTACCTGTTCCGCACGGGTCGAGCCGCGCCCGCCACACCGGGCCGCATTGCGAGGGAGAACGCGATGCGCAACCCGTCGAGGACCTCGGCCACCGCCCTCGCGCTGACGATCAGCACCGCCTTGGTGAGTGCGCTGTTCGTCTTCTCGACGTCCATCACCGACACGTTCACCGGGGCGCTGAGCAAGTCGATCAAGGCCGACTTCCTCGTGGCCAGCGCGTCGCAGGAGGGCTTCTCCGGCGACGTGTCCAACGTCGTGGCCAAGCTCCCGGGCGTGGTGGCCATCTCACCGTTCCGCTTCGTGGAAGCCCGGGTCGGCTTCGCCAGCAAGCATCTCGGCGCGGTCGACGCGACCACCATCGCCAGGGTGCTTGACATCGGCAAGACCGAGGGCGACATCGGCGCGCTTGCGCAGCCGAACACGATCGCAGTCGCGTCGCGCACGCTGAAGAGCAACGACTGGAAGATCGGTCAGAAGCTCACGTTCCGCTTCGGCAACAACAAGACGGCCGACCTCACGCTTGTTGCCACCTACTCAAAGCCCGAAGGTCTGGCCAACACCTACTACCTCACCACCATCAAGACGCTTGAGCCCTACTCGAACACAAACCTCGACCAGTTCGTCTACGTGCAGACCGATGGCAAGGACAACACGGCGTTCAAGAAGGCGGGGGAGAAGGCGCTTGCGGACTACCCGACGGCAAAGCTCCAGACCAAGAAGGAGTTCGAGAAGGAGCAGGTCGGCCAGCTCAACCAGGTGCTGGGCATCATCCTGGCCCTGCTCGGCCTCTCCATGTTCGTGGCCATCGTCGGCATCGCCAACACCCTCAAGCTGTCCGTGCTGGAACGCACGCGTGAGCTGGGCCTGCTGCGCGCCATCGGCATGGGCCGTGAGCAGACGAAGTCGATGGTGCGCTGGGAGGCGATCGTGGTGGCCACCATCGGCGCCATCATCGGCCTTGTCCTCGGCACTGCCTACGGCGCGGCGGTGGTGCATGTCCTCGGCAAGGACGGCTCGCTCACGCTCGGCGTACCGTTCCCAACCATCATCGGCCTCGCCCTGGCGGCCTCGATCATCGGGCTCTATGCGGCCCGCCGGCCAGCAAAGCGGGCGTCGAAGCTGAACATCCTGCAGGCGATCGCCGCGGAGTGAAACGAGTCGGTCGGGAGGTGTCCTGCGGGCAGTGCGGTTGTTGAGGTCCTCCCGAGGGTTTGACTCGACCGGAACCGACCGGAACCGATCGGTGTGCCCGGGTTCCCTGTCAGCCGGCGTGGGGGATCAGTGTGTCGAGCGTTGAGGTCGGACGCACTTTGGAACGGGCCGCGTCGAAGGCCCGGGAGAGCAGCGGCGTGCCAGGGTCGGCGGTGTCGGTGAGGCGCTCGGGCGCGTCGGCGGCTCGTGAGCTGTCAGTGAGCTCACGGGCCAGGTACTCCTCGGGGAGTGCGTAGGACGGGCCACCGTCGAGCGGGAGTGGCGTCGAGGGATGTGCGGCCGGGGTGGCGAAGCGTCGAACCCGTTGGGGTGCGGAAGTCCCGGGGATCGAATCTGCGGCAGTACCGGCAGTACCGCTGCCGGTAGAGGCGGTATCGGCGGCAGAGTTCGCGGGCTCGTCGGCAGAGTTCGCGGGCTCGTCGGCAGCAGTCCCCCGGGAGGCGGCTGCTCGGGGTGCGGGCCGATCGGCATTCTCGAAGCGGCCGACGGGGAAGAGCCGAGGCGCCAGCACGCGACGATCGTCGATGACCCAGCCGCGGGGAGGGGTGAGGCGGTCGGCGTGGTCGTCGCAGAGGATGCCCGAGCCGCCCCATTCTTCGATACGTGCATCGAGGATGACCAGCCTGGCGGATGCATCGAAGAAGAACCGGGCCGTCGCCTCGGCACCGCATGCCGGCCTCGCGCAGACCTTGACCATCGCCGAGAACCCTACTGCCCGCACCCGCTCTCGCCTCGGACCCCCGGATGGGGCGAATGCGAGCCCTATCGCGAGGAGGCGTTCGGCCGCAGCGCCGGGTTCGGGCTGCCGGCCGCCACAGCGACCGACAGGTTGCTGCGCCAGAGCGGCAGTGCCACCCGTAACGCTGTGCACCACACGGCGACGACGCCGAGGATGTGGACCGCCACGAGCCACGCCGGGACCCGCGAGAAGTACTGCGTGTAGCCTATAGCACCCTGGATGAGCGTGGCCCCCAGGAGCTGCCCGATGCGCCGTTGCAGCCGCCGCTCGCCTGCGGTACGGGCGGAGCGGAACCGCCATGCGCAGCCCAAAATGGCCGCTACGAGGAACCATGCTGCCGTGCTGTGCAGTCGGGCGACGTCGCGCATCGAGAAGGCGAAGCGCTCGGCTATGTCGTCGCCGCCGTGTGGACCGGACGACGTGACCACGGTGCCGAGAAAGACAGTGAGCGCGGCGAACAACACCAGCACATGGGCCAGGCGGGCGTCGTTGCGGCTGACCGGGAGCGCGAGCGGCCGATCAGTGTCCACCGCAGCCCCCTCGTGGAGGACGAGCGCCGCGCTGAGGAGCGCGATCGAGAGCAGGAAGTGACCCATCACGGCTTGGGGCTTGAGCTTCAGGATCACGGTGAGCCCTCCGAGCAGCGCCTGACCGACGACCCCGACGAGCAGAAGGAGCGAAAGCTGCACGAGCGTCTTGCGGTAGGGACGGCGAACGATGGCGGTGAGCCCGAGGACCACGACGACGGCACCGATCCAGCCGGTGAGATAGCGGTTGAAAAGCTCGATGCGGCCGTGGTTGTCCGGGGCCCTGAGGATCTCGCCGACGGAGCATGTCGGCCATTGCGGACAGCCGAGGCCGGAGCCGGAGAGACGCACGAGCGCGCCGGTGAAGATGATCAGCGAGACGAGGAACAATGCCAGCGCAAGGACCCGCCGGTAGCCGTTCGCACTGATGGCGGGCACGCGGCCGCGGATGGCGGCAGCGAGCCGACCTGGCGTGTCGATGTCTGGCGTGTTCTCAACTCCACCCACGGGTCAGTCGCCCCAGAACCGCTGCTCACGGAACGGGTCGCCGTACATGTGGTAGCCGTTGCGCTCCCAGAAGCCGGGCCGGTCGGCATCCATGAGCTCGATGCTGCGGATCCACTTCGCCGACTTCCACAGGTAGAGGTGGGGCACGAACGAGCGCAGCGGATAGCCATGCTCGGGGGCCAGTGCCTCGCTCTCGAACTGGTAGGTGAGCAGAGCGGTGTGCGGCGCCAACACGTCGGCGAGCGGAAGATTCGTCGTGTAGCCGTGATCGCAGTGGAACATCACGTGGGTCGCCGACGGCTTCGTACCGGCCTCGTCGAGGAGCCCCGGAATCGAGATCCCCGTCCAGTGGGTGTCGAACTTCGACCACTTCGTCACGCAATGGATGTCAGTCTCGACCGTGACTGCGGGCCGGTCGAGCACGTCCTGCCAGCTCAGTGTGAGCGTATTTTCGACGAGCCCGGTGATGCCGAGCGTCCAAGTCGACAGGTCGCGATGGTCGGGGATGTCGCCGACATGCAGCACCGGAAAGCGGTCGGTGAAGTACTGGCCCGGAGGCAGGCGAGACGAGTCGATGCCGCGATTCTGGAGTTCCTTGCGGTTACGGTCGAAGAAGCTCATGAAGGGCGAGTTTCCCACGCTCCCAACGCTGCGTAGACGCCGCTCTCGTCCCCCGTGGCGGCGAACTGCGAGGGTCACGATCCTGGACTCTTCCTGACTTCTCCGCGGTTTTGGTGGCATTCCTGGTTCGACCCGCGCAAGAATCGACGAATGCGCACTTCCGGTCCACGCACCGCCCTGATCGCCTTCCTCACGGCCGCGGCCAGCGTCGCCGGTTTGAGCGTCATCGGTCTGAGCCTCGCCGGCCCGGCCCAGGCCAAGACCGACCCCGTCGTGGATGCGTTCGTCAAGAGCTTCGTGACGAGCTTCGAGAAGAGCACGGGCACGAAGATCCCGACGACCGAGGCCACGTGCATCGGCACCAAGTTCCTCGCCAAAACTAAGGTCGGCGACCTGCTCAAGGCCGCGGCGGCCAAAGACCTGACCGTTCCCCAGAAGGGCGCACTGTCGGCTGCCTTCGGTGCCTGCCTCAGCGG
This sequence comes from Acidimicrobiales bacterium, assembly GCA_043734485.1. Classification (GTDB taxonomy): domain Bacteria; phylum Actinomycetota; class Acidimicrobiia; order Acidimicrobiales; family JANYDT01; genus JAYUDQ01. Next base: position 9,319 of record JAYTFI010000476.1, read on the forward strand.
CGCGACCTACAAGGCCGTGATCAAGCACAACCTGGCCGCGCAGTTCACGCCGGGCCAGCTCACCTGCCTAGGCGACAAAGCAGTCGCCCAACTCGGCGTTCCTGCGCTGATCGCCGTGGATTTCAAGGAGTTCGCCGGGGCGCAGACCGCCGCCGCCAAGAGCGTGACCGCGAAGACCGAGACGGCCCTCGGCAAGATCGCGCTCGCCTGCGCGAAGGCCTGACAGCAGATCGATGAACCTCGACGACGTCCGCGTCGGCCTTACCTTCGACGATGTTCTGCTTGTCCCGCGACGCTCGTCCATCCGCAGCCGTCAGGGGGTGGCAGTATCGACGCGCCTCAGTCGCAACGTGGAGATCGCGATCCCGATAGTGGCCGCCAACATGGACACGGTGTGCGAATGGGAGATGGCGGTCGCGCTGGGCCGCCTCGGCGGAATCGGGATCATCCACCGCTTCTTGACCATCGATCAGCAGGCCGCCCAGATCGCCAAGGTGAAGGGCGAAGGCGCGCAGGTGGGTGCCGCGGTCGGCACCGACCATGACAGCATCGAGCGGGCCGGCGCCATGATCGGCGAGGGCGCCGATGTGCTCGTGCTCGACATCGCCCACGGCCACAGCGACCATGCCATTGCCACGGTCGAGCGCCTGAAGCGTGAGTTCCCTGCGACCGATGTCATTGCCGGCAATGTGGCCACGCGTCTCGGGGCAGAGGATCTGATGAGGGCGGGGGCAGACGCGATCAAGGTGGGTGTCGGCCCTGGCGGTGTATGCACCACGCGGCTCGTGGCCGGCGTCGGGGTGCCGCAGCTGACGGCGGTCGCCGACTGTTCCGGCATCGACGTTCCGGTGATCGCCGACGGTGGCATCCGCACTTCGGGCGACATCGCGAAGGCGCTCGCCGCCGGCGCGCAGTCCGTCATGATCGGCTCGATGTTTGCGGGGACGAAGGAGAGCCCCGGCGAGATCGAGCAGTCACCCCACGGCCTCGTGAAGCGGGTCCGCGGCATGGCCAGCTTCGAGGCCCTTGAACGCCGTGCGCGCCGCGAAGGGACCGAGGTCGACGACGAGTACTTCGAGCAGCGGGCGCCCGAGGGTGTCGAGGGAACAGTCGTCTACAAGGGCAGCGTCGGGCCGCTGGTCGCTACGCTGCTGGCCGGTGTACGCAGCGCGATGAGCTACCTCGATGCGGGTTCGATCGCCGAGTTCCAGGCCAACGCGCAGTTCATCCGCATCACCAATGCGGGGCTCACCGAGAGCCATCCGCACGCGACGCA
>JAYTFI010000477.1:0-1639 GCA_043734485.1 Acidimicrobiales bacterium
ATGTACACGTATGGCCGAGAGAGCCTGCTTGTGCGCGGCGATCGTGAGCGGTGCCAGCGCCGCGATCTCCGATGCCCACGCAAGCGCTACGTCGAGGTCACCGAGCTTCGAGACGAACCCGAGCTGATGTGCAGTCGTGCCATCAAAAGTGGCAGCGGCGAGCAACATCGCCCGGGCCGCGCCACCGCCGCAGAGTTCGACCACACGCGCCACCGTCGCCTGATCCACGGCGATGCCGAGCTTCGCGGCCGGCACGCCGAAGGTGGACGTCGGGGTCGCGACACGCAGATCGGCGAACCCGCAGAGCTGAACGCCGGCTCCCAATGCATGGCCGTCGACAGCGGCGATCGTCACGAGCGGTGCCTCCGCCAAACCCGTGAGCGAGCGTCGCAACGCAGCGAGGAAATCGTCGCCCTCGACACCGCCAAGGTCTGCTCCCGCGCTGAAGCTCCCGCCCGATCCGGTGAGCACGAACACCCGCGCTCGCGCGGCGACGGCCGCATCGATGGCGTCACCGATCGCGGCCAAGGTGGCATGGTCGACGGCGTTGCGCTTCTTGGGCCGATCGATGGTGCACAGCACCACATGGCCGTTGTCCCGTTTTTCAACGTGCAGCATGGCGGCGACCCTACCGGTCGGGCTGCCGCCGCCCAAAGCCTCACCGCGAGAGCAGGACAGCCTCAGCCGCAGCCAGGCCGGAGAGCGCCGCGCCTTCGACTTTTGAATCGCCGAACGCGTCGCCCGCGAACACGAGTGTGGTTCCTTCGATCGGCTCGGTGGCGAGACAGTGGGCCAGATGGGTGACCGTCGGGCGGGCATGTCGCCAGCGGGTGACCGCAAAGTCAACGATCGTGGCCGAGCCTACGTAGGCCTGCGCCGCAGCAAGAAGCAATGCGCGCAGATCATCCTCGTCATCGTCGAAGTGGTCGGACGAGATCAGGTCGTTGGCATGCAGGGTCAGGGCGGAGACCTCCGAGATCCCCTTCGCCAGGTTGTCGCCGACGAAGGTGAACACCGGGTCATCATCGGGGCCGAGCTGCACCCCACCCGGAGGCTGCACCGCACTCGGCCCGTCGAGCGTGACCAGCAGCGCAAGGCACGGCGCGTACTCGATGGCGCGCAGCGCAGCGAGCGCATCGTCGGGGATGGGCAGCCAGCCGTTCTCACACAGCGCGATGGATAGTGGCACTGGCGGTGACAGAATCACGGCCGTTGATTCCCAGCGCGTGCCGTCAGCCGAGGAGACCGCGAGCATTCCGTCATGTCCGGCCACGGCGTGAACAACCACGGACGACCGGACGTCGACGCTCGACGCGAGGTATTGGCCGATCGTCCGCATGCCCGCCTCGGCGCAGTATCGCGGGTAGCCGTCGCCGCCCGGCGTGAACCCACGGCACCACTCGCGCACGATCCCGGCGCGGCGCCAGTCGTGGACGACCTCGGCGAAGTCGGGTGAGCGGACGGTGAAGAACTGCGCGCCCGCATCGAGCCGCGCCATCCGACCCTCCGGGCCGGCGAGCCGCCGTGTCGCCAGCCGTCCACCCGGCGCCTCACGGTCATCGAGCACGATCGCCGAGCGACCCGCTGCCGCGAGCGTCTGCGCGGCCACCAGCCCGGACAGGCCGGCGCCGACGATCAG
>JAYTFI010000478.1:0-12740 GCA_043734485.1 Acidimicrobiales bacterium
CGAGGATAAGGCGTCGAAGTTGGTTTCGCTGCCGATCCCGGCGGATGAGCTCGCGAACGTATTCGCTCGAGGTTCCGTACCCCTCAGTGGCGACTTGCGCTTCAACGAACGACTTGAGGTCATCAGGAATCGAGACGTTCATCGTAGCCACGCCATCATCGTAGCGATGATGGCAAAGTTTGGCAACGTTCGGAGGCGACGAGCACCGCTGGCCGGGAGTGGAGATGATGGGAATCGAACCCACTACCTCTTCGATGCGAACGAAGCGCTCTGCCAAATGAGCTACATCCCCGGAGAATCGCCGGAACTCTAGCGCCCGCGGCGAGAGGGATTCTGCGGATTGCGATCCGCCCGAAGCCGAACTGAGGCCCTACTCCCCGGAGGCCCGCCCGTAGGAGTACTCGTAGCTCGACGGCAGGGCCTCGTCGGCCCACGACTCGACCGGCGCGAACGACGCACCGGTGCGGATGCGTACCAACAGCACGGCGTAGGTCACGAAGAGCGCATCGAGTGTGACGTTGAGCGCCCAGAGGACCTTGAACCCGGGAACAAGGGCAAGACCTGCGGAGCCGACCATCGAAGCAAGAAGCCCGAGGAACACGTCACGACGCCGCTTCTGGGCCCGACGGGCCTTGGCGCGTGCAACCGAAGCGGACACACGACGGGCCGCCGGGTGCACCGCCGCGTACGAGCCCACAGGCCGAAGCGGAACCGATCCCTCGCCGTGGCGAGCGTGCATGAGCGCCAGTCGTTCCCGGAAATCGCCGATCGAATTGGACGAACCACGCTCTGCTCGACGGCGGAGGACCGCCGGCACCAGGACGACTGCCCAAGCCAGCACGAGACCTACAAGAACAACACTACCCATACTGCTTCTCGACCTACCTTTGCCTCAGGACCTTTGCGCCAGACGGGGCGCGAGCGGTACGCGGGATGCGGAAGCGGGGTGCATTGTTGCAGAAACCGCAATCATTGGCAAACACCACGCTAACAATTGCTAATTGTAGTTAGCAATTTGGGTACTCCGACTCAGCGAATCGGACCCCTGGGTAGGCAATCAGGCCACCGGGTCAGGCAGGTGGTACCGCCCGCCGGTACGTGCCGGATCGGCCACCGGTCTTCTCCCACAGCGTGAGATCGGCGATCACCATGCTGCGATCGACCGACTTTCCCATGTCGTAGATCGTCAGCGCAGCGACCGCGCAAGCGGTCATCGCTTCCATCTCCACGCCGGTCCGATCGATCGTGTCGACATGCGCCTCGACCTCGATGAAATCGTCGTCGAGGGTGAAGTTGACAAGCACCGCGCCGACCAGGAGCGGATGACACAGCGGAATCAGGTGAGCCGTCTGCTTGGCCGCCTGGATCCCGGCAACCCGGGCCACGGCCAGTACGTCGCCCTTGGACATCGCGTTGGCCGCGATCATGTTCACCGTCTCGGGCTGCATGCGCACGACGCACTTGGCGGTGGCGCGTCGATGCGTCGGTTCCTTCGGCGTGACGTCGACCATCCGGGCACGGCCAAGGGGATCGAGGTGCGTCAGCGAGAGGTCGGACATGACCGGTCAGCGTAGGCGTGCCATCGGGCCGAACCGGTCCACAGCGGAAGCTCCCGTCGAGCCATGAACTCAGCCGCCGATTTGGCTCATCGACCGCTTCGGCCGGATGAAGTTGACGTTCCCGATGCGATGCCCTGCCCACTTCAGCCCGACGGCCCGCTGGACCTCGGCCGCGAGCTCCTCGTCGGAACCCCCGTTGCGCATGATTGCCCTCAGGTCGAACTCATCGGTTGAGAACAGGCACGTCCGGAACTGGCCCTCGGCCGTGATGCGCACCCGGTCGCAATCGCCGCAGAACGGCTCGGTGACGCTGGCGATCACGCCGACATCGCCGACGCCATCGGCATAACCCCAGCGTGCCGCCGGTTCGGCCCCGTGGCTGAGCCGCACGAGCGGGTAGACGGCGTTGATGCGCTCGATGACCTCGCTGCTCGGCACCACGGTGTCGGGCGACCAAGCGTCATCCGCGTCGAGGGGCATGAACTCGATGAAGCGCACGCCGACGCCCTGCTCGCGGCCGAAGCGGGCGAAGTCGACGATCTCGTCGTCGTTCTGGCCCCGGATGAGCACGACGTTGATCTTGATCGGCGAGAACCCGGCCTCTTTGGCTGCAGCGATGCCGTCGAGCACCTTCGGGAGGTCGTCGCGGCGGGTCATCTGATAGAAGCGGTCGCGGTCGAGCGAGTCGCAGCTGATGTTGAGCCGATGAAGGCCGGCTGCCTTCAGGTCGTCGGCGATGAGGCGCATGGTCGAGCCGTTGGTGGTCATGGCCAGGTCGACGCCGAGCGTCGCCAAACGCTGCACGAGCACCGGCAGGTGGGCACGCACCGTGGGTTCACCGCCGGTGAGGCGGATGCCGTCGAAGCCGAATCGGCTCACGCAGACGCGAGCGATGCGCTCGATCTCCTCGAAGGTGAGCAGGTCCTCCCGTGGCAGCCAGGTCATTCCCTCGGCCGGCATGCAGTAGGTACAGCGGAAGTTGCAGCGGTCGGTGATCGAGATGCGCAGATCCCGCACGGTCCGCCCGAAGCCATCGACGAGGGGTGCAGCAGTCATCGCACCACGCTACTGCCCAAAGGACGCCTGCGGGCGAGTTCATTCAGCAAGCGAACTGACTGAGCCCCACCCACGCCAACCCTGACCCCACTCTGAGCCCGCTCAGGGTTGCGCGAGAAGCATCACGTCGACCTCGTCGCCGGTCACACACCCCGTGCCGTCCGGGAGAACGACGAGCGCGTTCGCAAGCGCGAGCGTCCGCAGCAGGTTGCTGCTCTGCCCGCCGGCCGAGCGCACATGGAGGCGGCCGTCGGCCTCGAACGTGGCCCGGACCCGATCGAAGTACGCCTTGCCGTCTGCGCGTCGGCAGAAGTCCTGATCTGCGATTCCCCGGATCGGCGCCCGCCTCTGCGCGTCATCGGCATGGCCGAGCATGCGCCGTAGCGATGGGCGGGCGAACAGCTCGAAGCTCACCATCGAGGAAACGGGGTTACCAGGCAGGCCGAACACCGGCACGTCGCCAATCACCCCGAACGCAAGCGGCTTGGCCGGGCGGATGGCGATCTGCATCCAGCGCATGGGGCTGGCCGATTCGGCCGAGAGGCGGTCGAGCACGACCTTCACGAAATCGAAGTCGCCGACGCTCACGCCCCCGCTGGTGACGATGGCGTCGCACGACTCGAGTCCGGTTCGGAGGTGGGCCTCGATGTCGGCCTCGGTGTCACGGGCAAGGCCGAGGTCGAACGGCTCGCAGCCGGCCTGGCGCACGAGGGCGGACAGGCTGTAGCGGTTCGAGTCGCGAATCTGGCCCACCCTCAGCGGCGTTGGTGCCTCGATCAGCTCGTCGCCGGTGGAAAGGATGCCGACGCGTGGGCGGCCGTAGGCACGAACAGTCTGGCGGCCGATGCTGGCCAGCACGCCGACGTGGCCGGCATCGAGAAGCGTGCCCTCCGCAAAGACGAGTTGGCCGACCTGCACGTCCTCGCCGGCCGGGCGCACGGCATCGCCGAACGCAGCGTTGTGGAGAACGCGGACCTGCGTGGAGGTGGTGCCGGACGGGTCGGTGTTCTCGATCGGCACGATGCTGTCGGCACCGTCGGGCATGGCCGCGCCGGTCATGATCCGGATCGCTTCCCCCGGACCGACCCCCGTCGACGGCGCGGCACCCGCGGCCAAGGTGGCCACAACCGCCAGATCGCACGGCACGCCCACGACGTCGGCGGCCCGCACGGCGAAGCCGTCCATCGCCGTATTGGCGAACGGTGGGACCTGCTCGGTCGAGACCACGTCCTCGGCCAACACCCGGCCGAGCGCGTCGTGCAGCGCAACATCGGTGGCTGCGAGACGCTTGCACCGTGTGATCACCCAGGTTTGCGCCTCATCAAGGCTCAGCAGTGCCATGCGTCCGAGGGTAGCGGCCGCTGCGGCTACCAGTCGTTGACAAGTGCCTTGAGGTAGGCCCGGAACTCGGCGCCGATGTCCGGCCGGTCGACGGCGAGCTCCACCGTGGCCCGCAGGAAGTCGAGCTTGTTGCCGATGTCGTAGCGGCCGTCTTCGAACACCACACCGAGGATCGGCTCCTTCTCGAGCAGCAGCGACATGGCGTCGGTGATCTGGATCTCCCCGCCGCGGCCGGGCGGGGTCTTGGCGATCATCTCGAAGATTCTGGGGGTGAAGAGGTACCGGCCCATGATCGCGAGGTCGGACGGCGCCTCGTCGGCCGGCGGCTTCTCGACAAGCCCCGTGATAGTGGCCAACCCGTCGTCGTTCATGCCGCTGATCGACACGCAGCCGTATGACGATATCTGCGACTTCGGGAAGCGTTTGAGGGCCACAACCGAACATCCGTGCTGCTCGTACGCGGCCAGCATGCGCTTCAGCACGCCGGAGTCGTCGACCATGATGTCGTCGCCCAGCATGACCACGAACGGCTCGTCGCCGACGTGATGTGCGGCGAAGGAGATGGCGTGGCCGAGACCCTTCGCCTCTGGCTGGCGCACGTAGTGCAGGTTGGCAAGCTGCGCGATCGAGATGACCTGTTCCAGCTCCGCAGTCTTTCCCCCTCGTTCAAGCGCGAGCTCGAGCTCGAACGAGCGGTCGAAATGGTCTTCGATGGACCGCTTCGACCTGCCCGTGACGATCAGGATGTCGTCGAGGCCGGCATTGGCCGCTTCCTGCACGACGTACTGGATCGCGGGAGTATCGATCAGCGGCAGCATCTCTTTCGGCTGCGCCTTGGTCGCGGGGAGGAACCGCGTGCCCAAGCCCGCGGCCGGGATCACAACCTTGCGTACGGGAACCATCACCACAGTGTGATCGGCGCGAGGTCCTATCGGGTGAAGTCTTCTTCGAGTCCACCCTGTCGTTCATTCGGTTCCTTCGCAGGGTTCGAGGGTTGACACTGTTTACACATGCCGCGCGTGAGGCGAGGTTGGCGCCCGGGTCCGCGTTCCCTATGGTGCGGGCATGGCCGAAATGAACGACCGCCACCTCCACATCCACGTCACCGGTGACGGTCCGCCGATCGTGCTCTCCCACGGCGTCGGGAGCGATACGACCGTGTGGGACGCGCTGGCCGCCGATCTCTCGGCCGACCACATCGTGGCGGCGTGGGATCAGCCCGGGCATGGCGGGTCCGCCCCGATAGAAGACCCGACCGGCTACGGCCCGGCGCTGGCGTACGAGTCACTCATCCGTGTTGTGCAGCCGTACGGTAGGGTCGTGCTGGTCGGCCACTCGCTCGGCGGTTACCTGTCGGCCCGCTATGCGATCGACCATCCGGAGCGGGTTGCGGCGCTGATCCTCGTTGCCACGGGGCCGGGCTTCCGTTCGCCCGATGCCCGAGCGAAGTGGAACCGGGACGTGCGTCGGATGGCTGAGAAGCAGCGTCGCCCGGAATCGCTTGTCGGGCTCCATGAGGACGCCCACGTGATGGACCACCTGAGCGAAATCACCTGTCCGACGCTCGTGATCGTCGGCTCCGAGGATGCCGCGTTCCTCGGCGCGACCGACTACATCGAACGCAAGATCGTAGGCTCAGAGCGCGTCACCATCGACGACGCCGGGCACATGGTCCCGTCGACGCACGGCGCAGAGATCGCCACGATGGTGCGCGAGTTCCTCGGGCGTCGGGTCACGTACTGAGACTGGATTCACTGCATAGGTATTGCGTGGACCTGCGGCGCGGCAGGTTGTCAGTGCGTGTGCGTGCCCGGTCCATGCGAGTGGCTGTGGGACTGGCCCGCGCCGCTGTCGCTGCTACTCGAACCAGACGACGAGTCGCCGGATCCTGAGGAGCTCGATGCAGCCGAGCTTGATCCCTCGGAGGCCGAACCCGAGGAGCCCGAACCCTCCGACGAGGAGCCCGAGCCCTCGGAGGAACTGCCGGAGCCAGACGAGCCGTTCGACGACGAGGACTTCGTCCCCTTGGCTCCCTTGCTGTCGTTCTTGTAGAAGCCGCTGCCCTTGAAGGTGATGCCGACGTTGCCGAACACTTTGCGCAGGCTCCCACCGCACTTGTCGCAGCCCGTAAGGGCATCGTCGCTGAACGGCTGGAAGATCTCGAAGTCGTTGTCGCAGTCCTTGCAACGGTACTGATAAGTGGGCATGACGAACTCTCCAAAGGACATTTAGCACTCGGGGGGCGAGAGTGCCAGTGTAGGTGAGGAAGCATTGCATCGAAGCAACGCAACGCTTTCCCTCTTCCGCGCGGTGCGTGGAAGAGGGCATCGTAGAGGTCGCTGCTTCCCCCGCTGCCGGTGCCAGGGCACACACTTCACGTCCATACGGAGGTCACGCGATGGGGCTTCGTATGCGTCGCATCGCCCGCTCGAGGGTCGTCGTCTGGACGCTCGCGCTCGTCGTCGGGTGGTCGACCGCAGCAGTCGTGGCCGGGGCACGCGAGGAGGGCCGTTCATGGGGACGTCGACGCGAGGTGGTGGTGGCGAAGCGATCGGTGCCCGCTGGTGGCGTTGTGCGGCGAGCGGATCTCGTCTCGAGGTCGGCACCGATCGCAGTCGTGCCGATGGGTGCCGTCCAGTCGATGGGTGCAGTCTCCGGACGCGTTCTGCGGGTGCCGTTGTACGCCGGTCAGATCATCGTGATGGCGCAGATCGCCGGACCGCGGCTGTCGCCGGCACGAGCCCTCGTTGGGGCCGGCCGACGGGGAATGGCGATCGCGACCGGTGAAGCGCGTCCGCCGCTGCGGGTCGGCGATCGTGTCGATGTGATCGCCGGCCGAGGTGCGGCCGACGGACCGGGGCCAGACGGTGTCGTGGCCAGCGACGCCGAAGTGATCGCTGTCGCCGAGCGGAGCGTCACCGTCGCTGTTGACGAGTCCGTCGCAGCGGAATTGGCCCGGGCCATGGCATCAGGTCCGCTGCTACTCGCCCTGCGAGGTGGGTAAGGTCTCGGCTACAGCAGCGTCGTGGCCATCAGCCCCAGGGCCGCAACGCCGATGATGATCCGGTAGCCGGCGAACACCGTCAGGTCGTGGCGGTGCAAATAGGCGATCATCCACTTGACAGCGATTGCCGCCGAGACGAACGCCACGGCGATGCCGATGAGCGGGCTCGTCTTGCCGTAGGTGTCGAACACGAGCGAACCGTCCTTGCCGAGCTTGTAGACGGTCGCTGCTCCGAGCGTCAACAGGCCGAGCAGGAAGCTGAACTCGACCGCAGCCTCGAGGCTCAGCCCGATGACGATCGCGGCGAGGATCGTCACCAGGCTCCGGCTCACACCAGGCCACAGCGCGAGCGCCTGGGCGACACCGATGATGGCGCCCTCGCGAACCGTGAGCGACTCGAGCGCCCGACCGCCGCGCCGCGCCGTGCGGTACTTCGGGCCGAACACCATGATGGCGACACCACCGACGATCCAGGCCGCGGCAATCGGAGCAGTCTTCAGGAGGTGGTCGCCGATGGCCTTGTCCAAAACCACGCCGATCGCAGCGGCGGGGACGAACGCCGCAGCAAGAGCAACGAGGAGCTTGCGACCCTGCACGCTGCGACCGATCAGCCCTTGGAACACCTCGATGATCCGCCGCCACGAGATGAGCAGCACGGCGGCGATCGCACCCACCTGGATGATGACCGTGTAGGAGTCCATTGCCTCCTTGGTGGCCGGCGACTTGCCGACGTCCATCAGCTGCTCCGCGATGTGGAGGTGGCCGGTGGAGCTGACGGGCAGGAATTCGGTGATCCCCTCGACGAGACCGAGGACCACCGCTTTCGCAGTCGTCAGTTCGGACTTGGCCGTAACTGAGGGGACGGTCGGCGACGCGGCAGCTCGTGCGGTCCGGATGTGCGCGCCCGTTGCGGGAGCGCCTACGGCTGGGCGGCCGCCCATGGCGAACACGAGGGCGATGCCGATAAGCGCGAGGCCCAGTGCGGACAGGATGGGAGAGCGACGGACGCGCTTCGAGACGGTTGACATGATCCTCTTCTGGGGACGGACTCGGTGGTTTGCAGCTGGAGGTGGTCGGGTCAGATCGTGGTGACGGAGGGGACGATGCGGGCCCGCCAGGCGCGAGCCTGATCGAAGTGATGTCCGCGAATCGTCGCGCTGCGGAGGTTGCGGACGAACTCGGCCGGCGAGTCGAAGTCGGACATCTCCACGTACGCCGCACCGAGCGCGTTCGGGACGTGCGCATCGCTGCCCGCTCCACCCGGCAGGTCGTATTCTGCGGCAAACTCCTTCGCCTTCGTGTTGAGGTGCTGCAGCGAGACCTTGCCGTTGAAGACCTCGATGACGTCGATGAGGCCGGCCTCGGTGAGCGAACGCAGCACCGGTTCGGCCAACGCGTTGCGAGTGGGGTCGAACGGATGCGGGACATACACGACCCCGCCCTGGCCGCGCACCCGCCGGCAGAACTCCTCCGGTTGGGTGCCGAACGGGATCCGCTCGGTCAGGAAGAGGCCCATCAATTCGCCCGGACCCACACGCAACTCCTCGCCGACCACGACCCTGCAGAGGAGCCGGTCCTGCAATTCGAACGCGCCGTTCGTGGTGCTGTGATCGGTGATGCAGAGCACGTCGATCCCGCTCGCGAGCACTGCCTCTTCCAGTTCATCGGGCGTCGTCGTCGCATCGCCCGACCACATCGTGTGCGAATGACAGTCGACCCGCACGAACCCGTCGATGCGAGGTTCGCCGAGATGGGGATGGAGGGCGATCGCGTCCGGGCTCGGGGTAGGCCGTTGGCGGGGGTTTCGTTGGCTGGGGTTTCGTTGGCTCGGGTCTTGTTGGCTCGGGGTGCTCATCGCTGACGGACCTTCCAGTTCGCGACCAGCGCCCTCGGCTTACCGGCAAGGTCCTCGACAATATGCGCGCCTACGAAGCCGGTGGATTCGGCGAGACCTTTCGCCCACCGCGTCTGCGCAGGCGCCATCTCCAGTACCAGTACTCCGTCGTCGGCCAACCAACCCGGAGCCTCGGCGATGAGGTGTTCCAGCGCTTGCGTGCCGTCGGGTCCGGCGAACAGGGCGATCGCCGGTTCCCAGTCGCGAACTTCGGCCGGCAGCCCAACGGCTTCGACCGTGCCGATGTACGGGGGGTTCGAGACCAGCACGTCGAAACCGTTCCGACGCTCGGCCGGAAGCGCCTCGAACCACGAACCCTCACGCATCGTCACTCGAGTTGCAGCACGTCCGAGGCCGGCGAGATTGGCGCGTGCGACGGCGAGCGCGCCCGGCGAAGCGTCGGTGGCCACGACTTCGAGCCCGTTCACCTCTGCGGCCAGCGAGAGCGCAATCGCGCCGGAACCCGTTCCCAGGTCTGCCGCCGCAGCGTTGACGCGCCCCTCTGCGCGCTTACGACTTTGGGCACGCCGGGCGGCGGCGATGGCGAGCCCGGCAACGACCTCGGTCTCGGGTCGCGGGATCAGGACGTTGCGGTCGACATGCAGTTCGAGGGCACGGAACGCCCAGCGGCCGAGCACGTACTGGAGCGGCTCGCCGGCGCAGCGCCGGGCCAGCAATTGGTCGAAGAACGCGACCGGCCTCGTGTTCACGAGATCATCCCCATGCAGAACAAGCTCGCTTGCTCCGTGCCCTGACACCCGCTCGACCAACCAGTTGGCCTCGCGTCGGCGGTCGCCGCCTAGCGCTCCGTCCATTGCATCCGTCGCTTCCGTGATCAGCTGCCGCCACGTGCGGCCGCCACCGTGCTGTGCCGATGTCATATGCGCGCGTTGTTATTCGGCTGACGGGGCGAGCTGCCGGGCGCGCTCATCGGCGACAAGCGCATCGATCACGTCTTCCAGTTCACCGGCGAGCGCACGGTCGAGCTTGTAGAGCGTGAGCCCGATGCGGTGGTCGGTGATGCGGTTCTCCTTGAAGTTGTACGTGCGGATCTTCTCACCCCGACCGCCGCCCCCAACCTGGCTCCTGCGCACCGCCGACTGCTCGGCCGCGAAGCGCTCCTGTTCGGCCTTGAGCACCCTCGACCGCAGAACGATCATGGCCTTCGCACGGTTCTGGATCTGGCTGCGTTCGTCCTGCATCTCCACCACGATGCCGGTCGGCTTGTGGGTGATGCGCACCGCTGACTCGGTCGTATTGACGCTTTGGCCGCCCGCGCCGGACGAGCGGTAGACATCGATCTGCAGATCGCCCTGCTCGATGTCGACGTCGACCTCCTCGGCCTCGGGCATCACCGTGACGGTGGCCGACGACGTGTGGATGCGGCCCTGGCTCTCGGTCACCGGTACGCGCTGCACGCGGTGCCCGCCGCCCTCGTGCTTCATGCGGCTCCAGACACCTTCGCCGCGGACGAGGAAGCTGGCCTCGTTCAGGCCCCCCTTGTCGCTGTTGTCGAGTGCGAGCACCTCGAGCTTCCAGCCCATGCGGTCGGCGTAACGGACGTACATCTCATACAGGTCACGGGCGAAGAGATTGGCCTCCTCGCCGCCCTCGGCCCCCCGGATCTCGATGATGACGTTCTTCTCGTCGTTCGGGTCCTTCGGCAGCAGCAGGACCTTCAGCTGCTCCTCGAGCTCGGCGATGCGCTGCTCGGTGTCGTCGACCTCGGCCCGCATGGCGTCTCGGTCGTCGCCCTCGGCTTCGCCGAACATCTCGCGGGCGACGGCCAGATCGCCGATCGACGAGCGGTACCGCTTATACGTCTGCACCAGCGGTTCGAGGTCTTTCAGCCGCTTCCCGGCCTCCCGCAGCTGCTTCGGATCGCTTTGCACGACGGGATCGGACAGGCGATGCATGACCGCCTCGTACTCCGACTCCAGTCCTGCCAACCGTTCCAACACGAGTGACAAGGGTACTGGCCGGTCCTCGCACCGCGAATCGGGTGCGCTCCCCCGGGCATTGCGGCAGCCGCCGGGGGGAACGGGCGACGAGGGTTTGGTTGTCAATGAACGGCTGCCGGATCTGGTCGCCTGCCATTGCAAGCGGGTGAGACCGCGGCCGGTTGGGACGTGACCGGCGGTTGGTAAGTCACCGCCTCCCCCGCTGAGGGAGCGCCATCGGCAGCTTCCGGGTCGGTCAGTGTCGCTTCGCCCCGCCGGTCGCGTTTGGGCTCGTATCTCTGAGCGGGCTGGGCATCATCCCGAGCAGTTGCAGCGACGCATCCAATCGCCGTTGCTCGCGACTGTCGCCGTCATGCCCGCCCACCGTGTCGGGCCGCTCCGGGTGATCCTGGCGCCAGTTCGCGTCCATCACCGGTTTGCAGGAGCGCCTCAAGCAACGCGCCTTGCTTCGGCGGCAACAACCCGTGGATCGCCACCATGCCCTCGGGTCCGGCGGGTCCGGCGGGTCCGGCGGTCAACACCAGCCGCCGTAGGGCCTGCTGCCGAGCAGCCGCGGACACGCCGGTCACCCGCACGAGCCCTGTCACCGCATCACGCGACTCCGGCATCGCCGAAATCAGCGCGGCACAGGCCGAGTCGACCTCACGACGAATCCTCTCCAGCACCCGCAGACCGTCCTCGATGCGATCCACAGCCCAGCCGGCCGCCGGGACGGTAGCCACGTGGACGTCGTCCCAGGGCGTCTGGTGGGCTTGTTCTTGGGTTGCTTGGCGTTGAGTCGTTCCGTACATCGAACATATGTTCGCACCGTCCAAGAAGAGTGTCAGTGTCAACACTTTCACGCTCGCTGGCGATCGGCCAACGCCTCAGCCGATGTCGCGCCACGCCCTCGCCACGGTGATCACCTCGGCCGGCACCGCCAAGCGAGCCGCCAGCGAGCGGATCGCCGGGAGGTCATCGCCATGCGGCAGTACCAGCCACAGTGACGCGCCAGCAGACGCCCGCGCCGACCGAGCGTCGGCCGCATCGGCAACGGCATCGAGATCCACCCCAACGGAACAGGCCAGCACAACCTCCGGCAGATCATACGCGCGCGTACCTATCGCCATTGCCGGCGACGGACGCTTCAGTCGGGGCGCTGAGGTCCCCGCGACGGCAACGAGCGATGACAGCGCAATGGTCGACGGATGACGAACCAGGATGTCCCGCAACCACCGCTCGGGAGCGAGCTGGTTGGCGGGATGTGGCCCGGCGTGGGGCTTGCGATGCTGGAGGATGGCAAGCACGGCGGTCCGCAGCGACTCCCCGGCATCGGCCGTCCCGTAGAGCATCGCCTGGGCAAGGCGATCGTGACGGCCCACCCCGATCTCCAGTTGCGGGACCCCTTCGAAATCTGGCACCACGCGTGCCACTTCCAGGCCGAGCACCTCGCCTCGGACGACTCCGTGCTCGATCACGACCACGGCCCCGGCCGCCGAGATCGTGTCGGCGAACAGCTCGCTCACCGAGTCCGGCTCGGGCGGATCGACGTAGGGCGTCGAGACCACACGCGCAGCGTCGCGCCCGGTCACCTTCCACAGCTGCGGCGGCTCGGCGAAGTGGGCGGCCTTGCGGGCGTCGTCACCGCCCAGGTCATCGGCCAGGATATGCAGCGCGCGTACGTTGTGACGAACACCCCACATGATCGACCCGCCGAGCCAGCCGCGAGGCAGCTGCGGAGTGGTGTCGAACACGAGGTCGTCGGGGTCACGATCGACGGTGGCCGGATGGACGAGCACCCAACCGATGCGAGCCGTCGGGTCGACCAGACCGGCGCCGGCCGGGAACAGCGTCGGTTCGAGCCCCGACGCGTCTCGCCGCCAATTCCCGGACACGAGGACCCGGAGCTTGGCGGCGAGGACTGCGGCGCGTTGCTCGGGCCGCAT
>JAYTFI010000479.1:0-4125 GCA_043734485.1 Acidimicrobiales bacterium
AACCCCTACGCCGTCCTCGCCGACGCCTTCCCCGAGTTCCACTTCGCCTACCGCCTCCAGTACGAGCGCTTCGAGGTACCCGGACTGCTGATCCATGCCGTCCCGCAGACCCGAACGGCGGAAGATGCGGTCGACGCGCTCCGAGACGCCGGTCGCCGGCGCAGTGCCGACCGCGTGAACCTGTTGCTCACCCATCCGCTGGTGCACAGCGTCGAGCGTCGCTACGCCGACATGAACGAGATCGAGATCGACGAGAACGAGCTCCAGTCCGACCTCGTCCTGCTCGGGCATTACCACACGTACTGCGAGGTCAAGCCGGCCGTCTGGTACGCCGGATCAACGGATACGTTCTCCTTCGGTGACGATCCCGGCCGGGCGAAGGGCATTGTCTCGGTCGACACCGACGCGGGCTCGTGCCGGCACGTCAACCTTCCCGGTCAGCGTCCGCTGCGCACGCCCGAGCCGGTGTACGCGGCCGGGCTGGGGCCAAACGAAGTACGCCAACTCATAGGAGAACGGTTCGGCGCCCTCGCTCCGGGCACGGTCGCCCGTCTCGAGCTCGACATGATCGACCCCGACGTCTACCGGCTCCTCGACCTGCCTTCGATCCATGCCGACGCGGCCCATCTCCTCCACCTGAAACTGGAACCGCGCTTCACGCTCCCCACCCGTCCGATCGAGGAGATGCCCGAACTGGCCACCATCGGGGCCCGGTGGCGGGCGTACGTCACCGAGCAGGGCGCAGACGACCTGGACATCGAACGGGTGTCGCGGACGGGGCAGGATTACCTGGAGAAGGCGATCGACGCGGCCATCGAGCCAGACAGCTAGAACCCGGTCGGCAATGCAGCTCACCACCATCAGTCTGCGGAACTACCGCGTCTTCGCTGAGCTCGACCTTGAGCTCCCCGCCGGCCTCGTCGGCATCTACGGGCCCAACGGATCTGGGAAGTCGAGCCTCCTCGAATCGATCATGTGGGCGCTGTACGGCCGCTCCCGGACGGCAAAGGGGGAGATCCGTACGTCGGGTGTCACGGAGGAGTGCTCCGTCGAGATCGGCTTCGCCCACGACGCGCACCACTACCTGGTGCGCCGCAGCATCAGCGGCATGAACTCCACCGTGAAGGCCCGGATGACGGCGGGGAACCAGGTCGTGGCCGATGGCCCGACCGAGGTTGGGCGCTACGTGCGAGCGACGCTCGGCATGGA
This sequence comes from Acidimicrobiales bacterium, assembly GCA_043734485.1. Classification (GTDB taxonomy): domain Bacteria; phylum Actinomycetota; class Acidimicrobiia; order Acidimicrobiales; family JANYDT01; genus JAYUDQ01. The sequence continues at coordinate 1,210 of JAYTFI010000479.1, forward strand.
CGAGGCCGCCTTCCGCTCGTCGGTGTTCGCCGAGCAGAAACAGCTCACGGCCTTCAGTGACAACACGCCTGAGCAGCGGCGCCGACTCATCCTCCAGCTCCTCGGCATCACACCGATCGAGAAAGCCCGCGACACGGCCCGCACCGACGCCCGCGCCCGACGCGGCGACCACGAGCGGCTGCTCGCACTTCTGCCCGCCGTGGCCGAGCTGGAGGCTCGTCTCGAACCGACCGATCTCGCGGCCACCCGTGCCGCCGACGCGGACCGTGACGCGACCAGCGCCCTCGCCGCCGCGGAGCTGCGCTGCGAGGAGCTGGCGGGAGCAGTCCGCCGCTCCGAGGCCGGCCGGTCGGCGTACGAGGTGATCCGCTCGAAGGGCCAGGGTGTGCGGTCCGCACGCGACCGGGCGGAAGTTGCGGTAGCCCGGCTCATTGCCGAGTCGGCCGTCCTTCAGGCCGACGCGGAGCGTCTCGATGCAATCGCGCCCTCCGACCCGGAGCTTCTGCGTTCCCTTGAGGGTCGGGTCACGACGCTCGAACGCCATGCCGAGGCCGTCCGAACGCGTGACCGTCTGCGCGGCGAGGCGGCGGGTCAGGCGTCGCACGCGACAGGCCATCCGGAGACCCAGCCCGACCCGGCGCCGGTTGAGGTCCTTCGGAAGGCGGCCGAGTCCGCCGCCTTCGAACTCGCCGGGGCACGGGCTGCGGTCGACGAGGCGCAGGCTTCGTCCACTCGGGCGTCAGCGGCGGCCGACCGGGCCGAGAAGCTCGATGCTTCAGGAATGTGCCCTCTCTGTGGACAGGCGCTGGGAGAAGGGTTTGCTGCGGTGCGGGCCCATCACCGCGAGGACCTGGCCGGGGCCGTTGCCCGTCTCAGAACCCGAGAATCCGACGCCGCAGCGGCAGAACGTCGCCATGGCGACGCACGGGCAGTGTTCCGCGCCGCCGAACAGGAACTGCTGGTTGCCCAACGCGGCTTCGCCGCCGGACTGGCGCGACGGGCCCAGATCGAGGCCGCATCCGATGCGGTCGAGCGGTTGGTCGACGCGCTCGGCGGGATCCCGAGTGCGCACGAACACGCCGAGCGCACCGCCGAGCTGAACGAACTACGAGCGGTGTCGGCGCAGCGGGCCCGGATCGAAGGACGAGTTGAGCGGCTGCGTTCGGTCGTCCTTGAACTCTCCGAGGAGCAACGCAATTTCGCCTCGGCAGAAGCGGAACGGGCATCGCTCCTGAAAGACATCGCCGAGCTCGGGTTCGATCTGGCCGGACATCAACAGCTCGAGCGGGAGGCGGCCACGGCGGCGGCCGAGCGGACCCGGGTGGCCGCGATAGCGGCGCAGGCGACACGTACCGCAATCACCACGGAGCACGAACTGAGGACCGTGCAGGCGCTCCTCGAGCAGGGCCGTGCGCAGCACCAGCGCGCCAATGAACTGGCGACCGAGTCCCGCTACCTGGGCCGTGCCGCCGAGATGCTCCACGGCTTCCGCCAGATGATCGTGGGCATGGTCGGCCCCCGTCTCAGCATCGAGGCCTCGGCTCTCTTCAACGAGTTGACGGCCGGGGAGTACGACGGGCTGGAGATCGATCCCGAGTCCTACGAGATCCGGATCATGGATGGTGGAACGGCCTACCCGAGCGAGCGCTTCTCCGGTTCCGAGGTCGACCTGGCCAACCTGGCGCTCCGCGTTGCGGTCAGCGAACAGATTCGCTTCCAGGCTGGCGGACAGGTTGGGCTGCTCGTTCTCGACGAGGCACTGGCCAGCCTCGACACTGACCGAAAGGACCGCATGCTGGCGGCGCTCACGCAACTTGGCGGGCGCTTCCGGCAGATCCTCGTGGTCACCCATGCGCCCGAGGTCAAAGAGCGCCTCCCGGCGGCTATTGAAGTGGTGAAGCTTCCCGGCCGGCGGGCGACTGCTCGCGTCATCGATGCGAACGGCGGGGGTTGAGAAGTTTCTCCGCGAATGTGTCGCGGGAGTTGACATCACCCGGCGTAGGCGCAGAAGATTGCCCTCCCTCCGACGCCCTGATGCCAGGTCGTGGTCCTTTGTGGTCTTGCTCTCGGGCGAGTACCCGAAGGGGGTGTCTGGGGCCGATCAGCCGCTCGGGCTCCTAGTAGAAAACGCATCCTCGGTCGCCCTCGGGTGGTGGGGGAGCGGTGCCAACGGAGCTCGAGCGCTGTGACGTCGGCAGACGACCTTGGCTCCGCGCCGGCGGAACACTGCGGCGCTCCCGGCGGTTCGTGTCGTGCGTCACAAATGCCCGGAACGGGCGCAAGACGCTCAGCTAGCGGAAGGGGTTGGCGTATGCTCCCGCGCTTTGCCCGCCGAGGTTGCCGATACCGGGCCGATGGAGTTGCTGCTGCGATGGATCAACGTGAAACGAATGACCGCAGGATGAACGACCGCAGGGAAGACCGCCATGGATGACAACGAAGAGATGCCCGACGATGTTGAGCTCGAAGCCCTCGACGACGACATCGAGGACCCCGAGGTCGACCTTGACCTCGACGACGAGTTCGACGGTGACATCGACGAAGAGGCCATCGATGAGGACGCCCTCATCGACGACGACGTTCTCGTCGACGACGACGACGTGCTCGTGGATGACGACGACGTGCTCGTGGATGACGACGTGCTCGTCGAGGGCGAGCCCGATGAGGTCGAAGAGGCGACGCTTCCCGTCGCCGATGACGACGACGACGAGGAGGCCGATCCTGATGATGTCGAGGCCAGCCTCGACGACATCCTGAAGGATCGCCTGGTCATCGAAGATGTCGAGGACGACGAAGACGAGCAGCCCGACACCGACGACCGTACCGAAGGCAACTCGGCCGTGGTGCCCAAACGTCCTGACGAGTTCGTCTGCCAGTCGTGCTTCCTCGTGAAGCACCCGAGTCAGCTTGCGGATC
>JAYTFI010000480.1:0-2383 GCA_043734485.1 Acidimicrobiales bacterium
GAGGCGGCGAGCCAGTCATGACGAGACGGTAGCTGACTCTCGCAGCGGAGCCCGACCGCTGGGACGCGTTCGTCGACGAGGTCGTCGCTCAGCAGCCCCAGCAGTGTCTGGAAACCCACGCCGTCCGTGACGCAATGGTGCACGTTGATGTACATCGCCATCCGCCCGCCGGCGACGTTGTCGAGGATGTGGACGACGAACGGTGGACGGCTCAGGTCGAGCCGGATCATGACGTGCCGTTCGACGAAGGCGGCCAGGTCGCGGTCGGTCAAGGGGGAGTCCGAGTGGTGGATGACGACGTGATGATCGAAGTCGACGTGGTCGGCGCAGACCCAGACGTCGGAGTCGAACGAAAGCGGCGCGTGACGCAGGACCCGCAGCAGTGGCGTGGCCGGTAGGCGGTCAAGCAGATGTCGGCGCAACCGTTGGGCGGCGTCGACCCGACGGGCGTCGGGGATGTCGAGGACGACGAGCGAGCCGAGTTGGATGGGCGTCTCGTCGCCCTCGAGCAGGATCAGGAAGTGGTCGTCAGGACGCAGCTTCTCCACGGATCACATGCACATGGTTCGGTCAGCGCCGGCGCCGGCGAGCGGTGAGTTCGGTGTGGCGCGCGAACATCTCCGCCGCAAGCCGCTCGAGCTGGACCGGTACCTTCGGGTACAGAGGTAGGCCGTCTTGGCGAGAGGGCAGTGCCACGGTGGCCGTGCCATAGGCCGTCTCGGTCTCGCGCTGGTTGATCATGTGCAGCTCGAGGTCGACGACCTTCTGGCCGTCCTCATCGCGTTTGGCGACGACCTTGCCCGACAGGAACTGGGTGTCGCCCATGTAGTTGAACTTTCGGATCGAGTCCTCCTGGGCGACGATGACGGCGTCGTCGCCGGCCCAGTCCGAGACGTGGTGGTAGAACCAACACTGGCGCTGCACCCCGTAGTCGTATGCCATCGGGTTGCCGATCGCCTTGGCCCAGTCGGAGTCCCAGTGAAGGCGCTGAGCGACGTCGTACACGCCCTGGGCGTTCTTGACGTAGAACGGTGCAATCCGCGTGCGGTTCTTGTAGCCGACCCGCGATGACCGCAGGCCGTACGGAACGAAGCCGTAACCACCGGAGTGGAACGCGATCATCTCGGTGATCGTTGTCGGCCCCTTGACCATCGGGTCCAGCTCGTCGCCGACGTTGACGTCGTCCCAGTAACGCTTGTCGGCGCCGCGCGGACCCTCCTGGGCGTAGATCGCATCGATCCGCTCGTAGTCATCGTCGGTGTAGTGGGCGGGCTCGATCGCTGCGTACTTGCCCTTCGCTCGCGACTGCTTGCGCTCGGTGAGCACGCGCAGGATTCGGTAGACGCCGAGCACCTCACCGAACTGGTTGATCGCGATGTCGCGACTCACCTGGATCACGGAGCGGCCTGCGAACTCGGACTGTTTGACGTCGACGCTCTCCTCGCCGCGGAAACTGAAGATACGGTCGCCGGGCCGAAGCGGTCGGTACCACTCCCAGGTACCCCCCGACACGAACACGTGAACGCCACGGAACATGCCCTTGGTCTGCTGTTTGATCTCGTCGGGGATCGGGTCGCCGAGCATCGGCGTCTTGAGGTGTCCGATCTGGGTGCCATGCCCGATCTGGGAGCCCCAGCGGGTGTCGAGGCCGTAGTCCTCGTCGGTGTACAACGGGTTGTCGTCGCCGACGCCGAGCGCCCAGTTGCGGAGCGCGTCCGGGGTGGCAACCGAATTCAACTCACGCTGTTTGCTCGCGACGTCGAACCCGAGCAAGAGCTTGGCCTTTTCGATGTCGTCGTCGGTCAGCTCGTGCTCGAGCGCCTTCTGGAACTCCTTTTCGAGCTCGTCGTCGACCTGAAAAGCCTCGTGGGTCTTGTCACTCATGACTGCTCCTGACTGCTGGCGGCGGCGACGTATTCGTCGCGGATCTTGCGCTTGTACAACTTGCCCGCCTCGGTCCGAGGGAGATCTTCGCGGAATTCCCATCGTCGCGGCCACTTGTAGCTCGCGAGGCGGTCACGGCAGAACTCGGTCAGTTCGGCGATGAGGGCGTCGCCCGGCTCCGCGCCGGCGGTCGGTTGCACGATCGCAACGATGGTCTCGCCCCAATCGGGGTCCGGTACGCCGATCACCGCCACATCACGCACCTTCGGGTGTTCGAGCAGGATCCCTTCGATCTCGGCGGGGTACACGTTCGTGCCGCCGGTGATGATCATGTCCTTGGCGCGGTCGGAGATGAACAGGTATCCGTCAGGATCGAGATGGCCGATGTCGCCGAGACTGAATCGCTTTCCCTGGTAGGCCGACCGAGTCTGGTCGGGGTCGTCGTGATACGAGAACCCGACGCCGTTGTCGATGTAGATCGTGCCGACCTCGCCCGGCG
>JAYTFI010000481.1:0-5996 GCA_043734485.1 Acidimicrobiales bacterium
CCGGGCGAGCGCGGCGGATCGGCACGCCAGGCGACCATCCAGGTGCGCCGTGCGTGACGATTCGAAGCCTGTGAGCACCCGATAGGTGCGGTGAGCGACAATCTGCTCCTTGCCGTCGTGCCAATCCGCCGCGCTCACGTTCCAGCGCACCCACCCGAGCCCGACAAGTCCACGTCACTCCAACAGAGCCGCACCCAATTGGTTTCCGCTCCGCCGGCGCGAAACCGAATCCACCGTTCGCAAACACTCCGCCCGGCGTGAAAACCGCAGCGGACGCGCATCGTGAGCAGCCTGGACCCGCATCGTCAGTACCGGCCGAAGACGTCCGTCCTGATGGCGTAGAGCGTGCCGACCAGTCCGAGCGCGGGCAGCACGAAGGACAGCCACACGGGCGCACCCCATCGTCGCCACCCCGTTGCAATCAGCGCGCCGAACGCCGCGAGTCCGGGGAATGCTATGCGCGCTTGCCATTGCGTGGTGTTCCAGGCCAGTACCCAGATGCTGCCCGCTGCGGTGACCACGACGAGGAACGCGAGGCCCGTACCTCTCGCGGCCCTGGCCCGGCGGATCGGATGGGCGAGCAAGGCGAGAACGCTGAGCCCCCAAAGTGGGACGTAGGTGACGGCCTTCCAGCGGAACTGGTTCCAGCCGCTCGTGTACCAGAAGCTCGTGGCCGCACCACTGGCCACGGTGCGACCGAACCAGTGGAACGTGCGAGGCACGGCCACGAGCGCCGGGATCCACGTACGGAAGTAGTCGATGCTCGCCTTCGCGGCGACGGGATCGCCATAGCGCAGCTGGTTCGAAACGAACACCGGCCCCGCCAACGCCACCGCGGGGATTGCGCATGCGACCAGTTCCTTCGCCGACCGCCGCCAACTCCAGAGAACCGCAATTGCGACCACGCCGACGAGCGGGATGGCCGAGAGCTTCGTGGCCAGCAGCGCGCCCGACGCGATGCCCAGACCAACCGCGAGGCGGGTCGTGCGCTCGCCCCGCCACATGCGAACGGCGAGGAGGGTGACGGTGGCGCCGAGCGTCGTTGCCAGTACGTCGTTGTTCACGAATGAGGAGGAGAACACGAACTTCGGAATGAACGCGATGGTGGCCATCGCTGCGGCCTCGGTCCACGGATCACCGCCGAGTGCCCGTGCCAACCGCCCGGTGATGATGACCGTAAGCGCCCCCAGGATCACGCTCGGAAATCGCAGCAGAAGGAGACGGCGGTGGTCGTGGCGCTCCTGTGGCTGCGCGTGTCCGAACTGCCCGTTGTCGGTCGTGCCGTCGCCCTGCTGTGGCATCGGAAGCTCTGCGCGCATACCGGCAACGCGCTGGAGGCCGGCCATCGCGAGGTAGTAAAGCGGCGGCTGATGCGGGGAGTAGCCGGCGCCGTCTTCGATCTTGTACCAGTGGCCGCTTGCGAGGATCTCGATGTTGCGCACATGGTCGGGTTCGTCGTTGGACTCCCACGCCGGGGTGCGCATCGCGATCACGAACGCGCAGAGCACGCCGATGGCGACAACGAGCACGGCGGCAAGGCGCGGCGCGCGGGACGAGTGAAGGACTCCGAGCACGAGCGCTGAGCGTAGGTGACCGTCGCTGACGCGCTGGATGCGCCGCTCTTGCTGTCGTCATCGGCCATCATTGACCCGATGATCGAGCCGTCCCCGTTGGCGCCATGGTGGCACCAGGCCTTCGCGGCTCGGGCTGACCCGGCCGCGACGATGCCGCTGGACCGGGCGGCGACGTTGCTCAGCGCCCACCGCAGCCGCTTCGCGGTCGTCCCGGCGGACATCGAGACGACGTTGTCCGACCTCGACCGACTCGCGGCCGAGGCACCGGGAGGTGCCTTCGAGGACTGGCACCGCCATCTCTTCGTGACGTGTGCCTTCGCTGGTAACGGGAACGACTATCACGACGTGCGAAACTCGTTCCTGCCTGACGTGCTCCAGCGGCGGCTCGGCATCCCGATCAGCCTTGCGATCGTGGGCATAGCGGTCGCGGAACGGCTTGGGCTCGGCATGTGGGGCGTCGGCATGCCGGGACACTTCCTACTCGGCCATGCGCCGGGCGCGCCCGGCGTAGCAAGTCTTTCGGGTCGCAAGCCCTTCCGCGATCCGGCGGAGACGATCTTCGTCGATCCGTTCAACGGCGGTGAGCTGCTCGATCTGAACGGGGTCGAAGGGCGCTATCGATCGATGTTCGGCGAGGACAAGCAGCTCGACTACGCAATGCTGGCACCCACACCGGACGACACGATCCTCGTGCGGATGCTCGCGAATCTGAAAGCCAACTACGCGCGCACACGAGATGTTGAAGGACTCACGGCCGTGATGCGGATGCGGTCGTGCCTGCCTGGCATGGTTCTGGACGAGGGCCGCGAGCTGGTGCGGCTGCTCGACGCCGTGGGCTGCTGGGACGAGGCGTCGTTCTCGCTCGATCAACTCGATGCCCAGAACCCGCTGGCCGTCATGGAGCTCGGCGTCGAGCGCGACCGCTTGCGGGCCCGGCTCAACTGATTCATGCCAACCCAACGAGGCGCACACATGCGGGTGGCGAAGCGGCCCGGACGGGCGGCGCCGGGACCCACACGCAATCAGATCAGCGTCTTGAGGAATGCTCGGGTGCGGTCGCGCTCTTCGGGTGAGCCGAAGATGCTCGCGACCAACTCATCGGCACCGGCATCGGCCATCCGCCGCACACCGGCAGCAATCGCGTCCTCGTCACCGACGACCGCGATGTCGGCCGGGCCGGCGGCTCCCTCGCGGTCGAGCACGGCGCGGTATGACGGGAGCTGGCCGTAGATGACGAGTTCCTTGGCCGCCCGCTCGCGGGCTGCGTCGGCGTCATCGGTCAGGCAGAAGGGCAAGCCAACGACGGTGGTCGGCGCCGTCCGGCCGGCGGCTGCTGCGGACGGCGCCATGCCCGGGATGATGTGGTCTTCGACCGTGCGGGGACCGGCCATCCAAGTGATGGTCCCGTCGGCGACCGAACCCGCCAGCTTCAACATCTCAGGCGCAAGGGCGGCGAGAAGAACGGGCGGAGCCGACGCACCTCTCACCTGAACACCGCCCCGGAACGTCAGCGTCGAACCCTCGAAGGAGACCTTGCCCTCCTTCAGCAGCGGCAGCAGGATCGACAGGTGCTCGCGCATGTGGCGGGCCGGCTTGTCGAACGACATACCGAACATGCCGTCGATCACGACCTTGTGGCTGAGCCCGATGCCGAGAATGAGACGTCCCTTCGTGGCGTCCTGGGCAGTGAGCGCCAGCGAAGCCATCGTGGCCGGGTGACGCGGATAGGTCGGCACCACGGCGGTGCCGAAGTTGATGCCGGGCACCTCACGGCCGGCGACGGCGATCGCGGTGAGCATCTCCATGCCGAAGGTCTGCGCCACCCAGATCGTGGCGAAGCCGTCGGACGCGATGGCTTTCGAGTCGGCTACGAACGAGTCGATGTCGGATGGGAACATGAAGATGCCGATGCGCATTCGCCGAATCTAACGGCGCACCGCCGAACCCCTCAATGCTTGAGGCACGGGTCAGCCCGGGGGGACCCGCCCGGCCACGAGCGCGACTCCGGCGCCAACTTGACCACGATCACCGATAACCGTGAGTGCACTCAACGATGCACCGATGCCGATGAACGCGCCCTCGCCGATCATCGAGTCACGGACGACCGCTCCCGCGGAGACGACGACCCCCGGCAACAACACCGAATGCTCGACGACGGCACCCGACTCGACCACCGCACCGGCGCCGATCACGGACTCGATCACCTCACCGAGTACCCGGGCATCCTCGCCAACCCCGGCGGCTCCGGCCGCCAGCGCATCGAGGTTCGCCTGCAGGTAGGTCGCCGGAATGCCGGCGTCGATCCAGTAGGCCGGCGAGTGGACGGCGAAGAGGCCGCCCGCGGCCACGATGAGTGGGAAGGTCGCCCGCTCTATCGACACCCGCTCGCCGACTGGGATGCGGGCGAGAACCCGGGGAGCCAGGACATAGGCACCGGCGTTGATCCAATCCGTCGGCGCCTGTTCGCGCGGCGGCTTCTCGACGAAGTCGATAACCCGCTGGTCTGCGTCGGTCGGCACGACGCCGAAGGCAGACGGATCCTCGACCTGCGTCAAGGCGATGGTCGCCTCCGCCCCACACGAGCGGTGGAACGCGAGCTGCGAGGTCAGATCGATCTCGGTGAGGACGTCGCCGTTCACCACGACGATCGGCGAATCATCACCGTCGTCGGGGCGGTAGCCGGCCTGATCAGCGGCGAAGCGGACGGCTCCGGCCGTATCCAGTGGACTGGGCTCGATGGCGTAGATCAGACGCACCCCGGCAACACGCCCTTCGGGGAAGGCCTGGAGGAAGGCATCGGGCTTGTAGCCCAACGACAGCACCGCTTCGGTGACGCCATGTTCCGCGAGGTGTCGCAGCTTGCGCTCGATGATGGCGATGCCGGCGACCGGCAGCATCGGTTTCGGACGGGTCAGGGTCAACGGTCGCAGCCGTGTGCCCTCACCGCCGACGAGCACGATGGCGCGCAGTCCTTTGGCCATCCGCGTCAGCCTGCCGTGGTCGTCGAGCCCGCCAGAGTCGTGGGGGTGCCGTTCGTGGTCGCAGCCGCAGTGGAAACGGTGGTCGCGGCTGCCCGAGTGCGGGTGTTGGTCACCGCAGTGGGGATGGTGGATGCCGCGGCTGTGGTGGAGGCGCCGGGAACCGTGGTCGAGCCGCCGACTATCACCGAGACCGGCGTGGAGCCGGTGGTGACGATGGTCGAGGACGTCTGCCCGGCGATCGTCGTCGTTGTTGAACCATCGGGTGCGACCACGTCGGCCGGCTTCTCGAGCGTGGCGATCGAACCTGGGATCGGCACGATGGTGCCCTTGGGGGCGAAGACGAACGCATAGGCCGCGCTCTCCTTCAGCGGCACCTTGCTGAAGCCGCCCGTGTAGCGCTGGGGTTCCGCGTCCTTGGCCGTGTCCCACACGAGCACGCTGATCTCGGCCGTCTTGCCTTTGCACTTCTTCTTGTCCACGTCGAGCGTCGTCTTCTTCGCACCCTCCGAATTGGCCGGGAAGACGATCTTCTTGTCGGACATCGTCATCTTCACGGTATCGAAGAACACACCGAGGCGGGCCTTCTTCCCGGCCACCCGGTCCAGGAACGGGTGGATGTGGATCAGGCCGTCGTCGTGGGCATGGATGCCGGCCGTGTCCGGGAAGTTGGTGCCGTCGATCGAGCCCTGCACGGTCTTCGTACCGTCGGCATTGTCGATGACCTTGCCGAGGTAGGCGTCGCAGTCGTAGATGCCGTAGGCCGCGTGCCAATGCGAGTCGGAGACCAGCTTGTTGACGAGGTCCGTCTGGGCCTTGACCTTCTTGGTGTCCGGCTTGGTCGCCTTCTCCAGCTTGACGAGTTCCTTCTGGAGGCTGGCCAGCTTGTTCTTGTACTTCTGCGAGGTCTGCGCGTTGTACGGCGCCGCGAACAGCGACGACCGGCCGATGATCGATCCGACGACGAGCGCCACGCCCGCAATCACGATTCCGATCACGGCGCCGTTGAACGACCACGATGTTGACCGGGAACGCCGGGACACACCGCCGCCCGCTTTTGCAGCACGAGCGACTTTTTTGTTGCTGGAGGCCTTACCCACGAGGGCGAGAGGTTAGCCCCAGCGGCCTCGTCGGCCGTTCACCTCGCGGCCGGAGGTTTTCGGCGCACCGAACGAAGGACGGCTGAGCCGAGGGCGCGGGCCACGAGACCGATGGCCACGATCGGAAGCAGGAGGCGTCGGACACCTCGCGTGGTGCGGTTCGCGAACCGCAGAAGCGAGCGGTGGTGGGCTGCGATCATCCGCAGCGGCCGGGCTTCGCTCGATCCGCCGATGGCATGGATGACGCCTGCGCCGGGCTCGTAGTGGACACTCCAGCCCGCCTCGTGCATCCGCCAGCAGAGGTCGACGTCCTCGACGTACATGAAGTAGTCCTCGTCAAATCC
>JAYTFI010000482.1:0-5745 GCA_043734485.1 Acidimicrobiales bacterium
AGGTTATCTGTACTCGAGCGAGGAACTGGCTGGTGGTGAGGTGATCGGCGAGTGAGGCACGTGAGGCACGTGTGGGTTGGCACTCGCCTGTGTCGATGAGGGAGCCGGTCGGCGCGGGCTGTGATTCCGTTGCCTGTGCAACGATGGTGCGTCGCTGCGCCGGGTGGTTCACGCCTCCGGCGTCGGACGCGGCGTGGTGGGTGGCTGTCAGCGTCCGGTGTTGTTGGCGCGGATGATGCGGCGGAGGCTTTCGCGGGTTGCGGTGAGTTCGTCTTCGAGTTCTCGTACTCGGTGTAGCGCGGTGCGGGTTTCGGTGGTGGCTGCGTCGCGTTCGGTGATGAGGCGACGGTTGATGGTTTGGAGGTCGGCGACTCGTGTGATGAGCTCGGCACGTTGTGGCCCGTTGAGTTCGGCGCCGAGTTGGAGACGTAGGCGGTGGTGGAGTTTGTCGCGTTCGGATCGGAGCTGTTTGATCTCGTCGCGGGCGATGGCCAGGTCGGTTCGTAGGCTTGGGGGCGTGGCTGGGACGCGGGGTGTGGCGGCGATGGTGGCTTGGGTCGCTTGGCGTTGTCGGGCGGTGTCGATGTGTTCGCGGACGCCTTGGGCGTAGACGAGCCACGTTGATACGGCGGCCGCTTTGGCGACGGCCGGGAACGTGATCGCCTCGCCGGCCGCTTCGAGCGTCTGGAGGGCGGCGAGGGCACGTCGGCGTTTGTCGTGGCTGTCTCGGGTCCTGGCGGCTGTGAGTGCGGTGGCGCGCTCAGGCGAGGGGCTCACGGCTCAGGCTGGCCGTGTGGCGGCGACGACGGGGATATGGCGGGCGGCGCGGGCGCGTCGTAGTAGCCGGGCTGCTTCTTCGACTTCGGCGCGTTCGTCGGCGCCGAGGTCGGCGAGGCGGAGGCGCATCTGTTCAGCGACCGCGGCGAAGGCTTCGATTTGGGCGGTGAGGTTGGCGGTCACGTACTCGGCGGCGCTGATGGCTCGGGCGGTCTCGCGGTCGACGCGGAGGCTGGCGATGTGTTCGCCGATGGCGGGCAGGTAGGACGGGTCTGGCCGGTAGAAGCCGCAGCCGGCGCATTGGAAGCGGATGGGGCAGGATCCGCCGCCGGCTTTGACGTTCGATGGTTCGGTGCAGTTGCCGAACGGGACCGACACTGACGCCCGTTGGTAGGCGGCGGGGTTGGTGAAGGGCGCGGGGTTGGCGTTGGCGTCGATGGCGAATGTCCCGACGGATCGGATCGCTTGTTGCTTGCGGGCGAGGCTGATGTGGTAGTAGCCCATTGTGGTCTGCATGGAGCGGTGGTCCATGAGTTCGCGTAAGACGTCGACGGGCACGCCGGCGTCGGCGTGGCGTTGCGCGTAGGAGTGACGTAGGGCGTAGGGGGTGATGAGGGAGCGGTCGAACGGGGCCGGGGCCCCGTCGGGGCCGATCAACTCGCTGTCGATGGCACCGATGTTCGCCGTCCAGGCCTGGAACGACCGGCCGACGCAGTTGGCGGTGAGGTGGCCGAGAGATTGGCGGGCGCGCAGCATTGGGCTGGGGAACAGCCACTGGCGGGTGGCGGGCGGGTCGCCGAGCCCGGCCCGGCGGGCCTCCCATGCGGTGACGGCTGCGGCGGTGGCCGTGGTTATGGGCAGGCGTCGACGCATCCGGGCGGCCTTATGGTTGTCGTAGATCAGGTTGGGTTGGCCGTCGATGGTCTCGATGCAGCCGAGTTTGAGGCTGACGATCTCGCCGGGACGTCGCCCGGTGTCGCGCAGCAGCCGGTAGATCATCTGCTGCATGGCCCCCAGATCGGCGGCGGTGACAGCGCCGGCGCGGCCGGCCGGTCCGAGCAGGTCGAGGTGGGCGTCGAGCTGGGCGATGACCGATTCGGGTAGGGCCTTGCCGAGCTCGTCCTCGTTGGGGTCTTGCACGACACGGCGGGGTCGGCCACGGCCGAACGGGTCGGGCACCTGGGTCATGAGGGCGTTGGCGCGGCCGTGGTCGATCACCTCAGCGATCATGTAGAGCAGCAGGTTGCGGTGATCGGCCGAGTATGGGCGGCCGTCGGTGCGGTGCTGGCCGGAGATGACCGACACGATGAGCGCGAAGTCGCCTGCGCCGAGTGTGGATGGATCGGTGCGACCGGCGGCCACCAGCGCCTGGGAGGCCACCAGGCAGGCGCGCAGCGCTTCGCGTAGGCGCTGCAGGTAGGGCCGGGTGGCGCGGGCCCAGTCCTTGATCAGCGCCCGTAGCCAGACGAGCTCGATGACGCCGAAGTCGATGGCGCCTTGGGTGGCCGGCCAGCGCCGCGAGCCGTTGGGTTGCAGATCCAGCAACGCCACGTCCCAGACGTCGCCGGTGTAGGGGTCGGCGCCGGTGTGGGCCACCCAGGCCCGGTCCAGGTAGCGGCGCAGATCGCGGAACAGGCCGCGGATGGCCGAGTTGTATTGCTGGCCGCCGCTCTCGCACACCGCGTCGGGATCGGCGTAGCGGATGGAGGCGGCTCCTTCCAAGCGTCGCACGAGGATCCGTGCCTGTGTCGGGTCCAGCGGCGGTGGGGTCTCGTCGCGGCGCTGTAGCGCGTACAGCAACTCGAAGCGCACCACCTCGCTCAGACCGGCAAGGCAGAACTGGTGGGCGCCGAGACGGGGCCGTTCGCCGCCCACCCAGACGGCCAACTCGTGCGCCGACAGCGAAGTGACGTTGTAGTGGCGCCGGAGACGGTTGTCGTGGAACCAGCACAGCCCACGCCGGTTCACCTGCTCGCGCCCGCAGCCCGCCACCACGCAGGACTCCGAGCGCGCCAACGGGTGTGCCTGGGCGATGAAGTCCTCCAGCGGCACGGAACCCGCTCGCCTCCAGGCGCGCTCGTGACGAAAACACAGACCGCGGCACAACAACTCGCCCCCGCAGTCGACGACGGCGCATGCGCCCCGGGCGATCGGGCGCCGTTGGCGTCGGCGTTCCTCGACGCCATCTTCGGGCACAGGGTTCTGCGCCCATTCCCTCCGGCATGTATCGCAGCGGCCGTCGTGGCGGTTCGTCGCGGTCACACAACCCGGCGTGCGGCACCGCCACGCCGCGGTCCGGTCACTGTCCACATCACCGGTGAACAACCACAGCGCCTGGTCCCACTCGCCGCGACGCCACCGGTCATCGACACGGCCCACAAGCCACCCCAGCCAGGCGGCGTCGGCATCGACACGGCCGCGTTCGTCGAGATGGCCGGCGACGAGGCGCAGCGCTGGCGCGCTCACCTCCAGCGCTGCCCGCCAGCCACCGCCTCCACCGCCCGGCGGAGGTCTTCGTCGCGGGCGTGCAGATACACCGTCGTCGACGCCAGCGACACATGCCCCAACAGCTTCTGGACGACGTCGACATCGACACCGGCGCGCACCCAATTCGTCGCAGCGCTGTGGCGAAGCATGTGAGGCCGGACCGGGAAGCCGCACTGCCGTGCCAACCGGTCGAAGAAGCCCTTCGCCGCCCGGTAGCTCATCGCCGCGCCAAGCGGCTCGTGGTAGAGGTTGACGAGAACCATGTCGCTCCCCTCGACACCGACGATGGCGGCCCGCTCCGCCTGGTAATCCCCGTACGTGTCGAGCACCGCCGGCGACGCCGGCACCATCCGAGGGAAACGGGACTTGGCCAACGCACCGTTCGGGTTCGCGCGGTGGCGTACATGGAGATGTGCGCCGACGACCGCGCAGCCAAGGCTGCGAGAGTCAGGCAACAAGTGCATGTCCTGGCGGCGCAACCCGAGCGCCTCGCCGATACGCAGCCCCGTGTCGTGCGCCAACACGACCACGAACCGTTCCCGGGCACGCCGGCAACATCCCAGCACCGCCCGGAACTGCTCGGCGGTGAGCGCCTCCGGGAACGGCGTCTCGGCTCTCGCCTTGAGCGCACGGGCCCGCACCATGCGGAACTGGCCCGACTCGCCGGCATCGAAACCGGGCGGCGTGAAACGCAGCCACACCGGCTGCGACAACCGCTCGGCCACGACTGGCTCGATCAGCCCAGTCCTCGCGCAGAACCGCAGCCACTCGCACACCGTCGTGAGAACGGCGTTGACCGTCGAGGCGCGACGGTGCCCGCCGCGCAACGGGGACACCTCGATCCAACGCTTGAAGCGGGCCAACTCCGCCAGGCTCACCGTGCGCCAGTCGATGCCGTCGGCCTCGCACCAGCCGAGGAAGCCTGCGACCCGCCCCGCATATGCCCGGATCGTGTGCGGCGAACGTGACAACCCCTCGAGGCACGCCAGGAACTCACTCGCCTCCCGGTGCGCCACCAGCCCCGCGTCGATCACCACCCACGACACGCCACCATCGACGGGTGATATTGCCCGCTCTGCCCGAAACGGCCCAGTTCGCCGCGGTCCGAGCCGACCGGACCCGGCCCCGGACCGCTCAGTCACCATCGACAGACCGACTTGGACTCCACGCCGTGTGGCCGCCATAGCGGCGACGGGCGGTGGACGCGGTAGCCCCGAGCCGCCCGGCGATCTGGTCCCACGTGTACCCCTGATCGCGGGCAGCAGCCACAGCGTCAAACAACAGCTCGCCGGCCTGGGCGGCGACGCTGACAAGCACCGAGACCCTCGCCCCGCAATCACCGAGCCACATCGGCGCCCGCAGCAAAACCAGCGAAGCAACAGCCTCGTCGACAACCGACGCGCTCTCCTCGTCGGTGAACGGGAACATGGCCCCGTCTCGGCGCGGATCGGTGAACGCCCAAGGCCCACCGGAGGTCGCCAACAGCGCGCACGCGCCACCGGTCGCCTCGCTACGACCAACATGCCCGTACCTCCAAACCGAACTCCCCATGGCTTGAAGCATATGAGCTTCAAGCCTCCGAAGGGTGGACCCTCACCCGCGATAGGCAACGACCCATGCCCACCAAACACGCCGAACACCGCCGACGCGAGATCATGACCGACATCGCCAAGATCGGATTCTGCCTCCCCGGCAGCCTCGTCAAGCGAACCACCCGCTGCGGCAACCCCAGCTGCGCCTGCCACACCGATCCCGACCGCATCCACGGCCCCTACCTGTCCTGGACCCGCAAAGTCGGCACCAAGACCGTCACCCGAAACCTCAACGCCGCCCAAGCCGAACGGTACCAACCATGGTTCGACAACACCAGACGACTCCGCGAGCTCATCAGCGAGCTCGAAACCCTCTCAGTGCAAGCCGCCACCGACGCCGAACACTGGGGATGACAGCAAATGAGCAAACCCTTGCGCCCGCAACCATCATGAAGCGACGACCAAACGTGCCTCACGTGCCTCACCCAATAGCAGATACTCGTAAGCGACGAGCCCTCCCACACCCAACTCTCACGTGCCTCACGGCATCAGGGGCACTGTAGATAACGCAGGTGTGGCGCAGGGTGTGGGGCGTCACGTTCTTGGCGTGCAAGGTGGCGCAGGTGTCGGCTGCGGCGGAGGCGTATTTGGTGACGAGCAGAGCGATGGCGTCGCGGCTGAGCGCACGGCCCTGGATCGTCTGGAACAGCGGGTCCGCGGGGCTGCCTTGTCGTTCCCGCATCCAGGCGGTGATCGTTCGGGCCGTGGATGGCGTGAGGGGCGTGCAGCGCTCACGACGTCCCTTGCCTGTGCAGTGCAGGTTCGCACCTGTGCCGAGTTGGACGTCTTGAAAGCGAAGCGCCGCCAGTTCCGAGACACGCAGCCCGGTTTGAAGCGCGACGCTCAGCAGGGCGTGGTCGCGACGGCCGAGCCAATGGTTGCGATCGGG
>JAYTFI010000483.1:0-2393 GCA_043734485.1 Acidimicrobiales bacterium
GCCACGCTCACGAGCGTGCCGCGGGGCCGCAGCGACCGGATGCCCTGGGCAAGGGCGGTGTCGTTGGCCGTCGTCTCGAAGACGATGTCGACGCCGTGACGAGTCAGGTCTCGCACCGCCGAGTACGGGTCGACCGTCGTCGGATCGATCACCGCGCTGGCGCCGAGCCGTCCCGCCGCGGCGCGGCGCGCCGGCGAGATCTCCGTGACGATCGTCGTGCGCGCGCCGGCGG
The DNA here is from genome assembly GCA_043734485.1 of Acidimicrobiales bacterium. Classification (GTDB taxonomy): domain Bacteria; phylum Actinomycetota; class Acidimicrobiia; order Acidimicrobiales; family JANYDT01; genus JAYUDQ01. Next base: position 233 of record JAYTFI010000483.1, read on the forward strand.
CGATCACCGACTGCAGGACCCCGAGTCCGATCGGCCCTGCTCCGAGGATCATCACCACGGCGCCGAGCGTCGTGGGGGCGCGGCGCAGGGCGTGCACGGCCACGGCCATTGGTTCGGCGAGTGCCGCCTCGACCACGCCCAATCCGTCGGGCACCGAGAACGCCGATCGGCGCGACACGCACACAAGGGGAGCGAGACCCCCGTGGAGGGGCAACCGGTACCCGCCGTACAGGCCCAGCTTCCGGCACATCTGCGGCCATGAATGAGCGCAGGCGTAACAGCTGCCGCACCACTCGATCGGGGCGATCGCCACGTGTGCACCGACGCCAATGTCATCGACGCCTGCGCCGATCTCTCGCACCGTCCCGGCGAATTCGTGACCGAGCACGATCCCTGGCAGGTGCATGGTTGCGCCGCCCTTCGATGCGCCGACGTAGGTGTGAACATCACTGCCACAGATGCCATTGCGGGACACCTCGATCAGCAGCTGGCCGGGACCAGGCTCGGGATCGGGCATCTCCTGGATGCGGATGTCACGGGGGCCGAAGTAGACGGCGGCTCTCATGTCGGTCTCGTTTCCGACCGTTCAACATCCGGGCGCGCCGGTTGCGTCGATGGATTCCGTCGGAACGCCGTCGAGATGCTTGATGCTCGCTCCACCCACCATGGCGGTAACTCCATTCGAGATCCCCCCTCGGCTCGCCCGCGGCCCCGTCATCCGAGGCTCGTCGATCTGACGATGGTGTCAACTGTACAGTCGTAGCTCGTGCAGATCGAACGGGCAGTGTGCGTCGTCGTGACGGGCGGTGCCAACGGGATCGGCCGAGCACTCGCCCAGGAGTTCGCCCACCGTGGTGCTCCTCATCGCTGCGTTTCCGTTCGGCGCCCGAATGTGGCGGCTACCAGCCGGTCGATGCCCATTGGGTCACAGCGCGGCGATGCCGACCTTGAGGGCGGCGAGACCGGCCGTGCTGATGTAGTAGCGAGTGCGGGGGCCTTCGATCTCGCCTTGAATCAGTCCTGCCTCGCGCAGAATGCGGAGATGTTCGGAGACGGTCGACTGCGCGAGGGCGAGTTCGGCGACGACATCGCCGGTAACGCATGCCTGCCGTTCATCGAGGACCCGCAGGATCTTTACCCGGGCGGGATGTCCGAGAGCCTTCGCCATCGCTGCGAGTGTCTCGTCATCTGGCGGAGATACGCCGGGCACGGCTGCCGCTACGTCGCAGCACTCGTCTGCAAGCGGTAGGGATGTCCGGCCGGCGGCCACCGGATCTCGACGAGAACGAGTCTTGGTTGTGCTCATGGTCATCGGCTTTCCTGGTTGGTGTGGCGGCGTTCGGGGAGTGGATAGAAGCGGCGTTGGGCCCAGACGGCGACATAGACGAGACCGACGAGGACCGGGACCTCGATGAGGGGTCCGACAACGCCGGCGAGGGCCTGACCGGAAGAGACGCCGAACACGCCGATCGCGACTGCTATCGCGAGTTCGAAATTGTTGCCAGCTGCCGTGAACGCAATTGAAGCATTCCGGTCGTAGGGGATCCGCATCTTCATCCCGGCGTAGAAGCTTCCGAACCACATGATCGCGAAATAGGCGAGCAGTGGTAGAGCGATACGAGCGACGTCGATCGGCTGGTTGGTGATCCGGTCGCCCTGGAGGGCGAACAGGATCACGATCGTGAACAGCAGCCCGTAGAGAGCGACCGGACCAATCTTTGGCAAGAACCGCTGCTCGTACCACTCGGTGCCCTTGGCCCGTTCGCCGAAGGTGCGGGTGAGAAACCCGGCGAGCAGCGGAACACCGAGGAAGATCAGGACCGACTTGGCGATGACCCAGACGGTGACGTCGATGCCGTTGCTGTCCAGACCCAGCCAACCGGGGAGCAGTTCGAGGTAAAAGTATCCGAGCAGCGAGTACGCGACGATCTGGAACAGCGAGTTGATCGCGACCAACACCGCAGCGAGCTCGCGATTGCCGCAGGCCAAGTCGTTCCAGATCAGCACCATCGCAATGCACCGAGCGAGACCAACGATGATCAGCCCGGTCCGATACTGCGGCAGGTCGGGCAGCATCAGCCAGGCGAGCGCGAACATCACGGCCGGACCGATCAGCCAGTTGAGGACCAACGACATCACCAACGACCGACGATCTGCGACG
>JAYTFI010000484.1:0-6801 GCA_043734485.1 Acidimicrobiales bacterium
TGCCGCTCGGCGAGACAGAGCGACGCTCGGGTTATGAGCGTGACGCAACATTCGTCCCGCATTGACCGCGATGGCACGGTAGGTACCGTGAGCAGCCGGTTATCCCTACGGTGTCTGACCGCCATAGACCGCCAGCGACCATCGCGGCTCGCCGTGCGGGTTGCAACCGGGTTGCAGCCTGCCGTTTGGCGGCGGAGTCCATTCCGAAGTGGATCGGCACAGGACGGCCACCGTCATCCGAAGACCGCAACGAGCTCGGCGTGGCGCCGGCTTCGGCAAATGCGAGCGCGATCCGTCGTCCCACACCGCTGGCCAGCATTCACAAGCTGCCTCTCCCGATCGCGATTGGTCAGCTCGCGAGCAGCCTGTCTTCGTAGGGATAGGTGGTCAGGCGCTCCACGCCGTCTGTGGTGATCAGCACCTGCTCTTCGAGCTTCACTCCTTCGCCGCCCCGAGTGCTGCCGAGGTAGCTCTCGACGCAGACCGTCATGTTCGCTTCAAAGACGCCGTCCTGGCCGCCCTCGTCGAAGGAGTCGGGGTAGAGGATGATTGGGTACTCGGCGACCATGCCGTTGCCGTGTACTGGACCCAGGTAGCGACGGTCGACGAACTCGTCGGGAAAGCTCCAGGTCTTCTCGGCGAACTCGCGGAACGACATGCCGACCTCGATCAGGTTCATGTTGTGCTGCAGTTGTTCGTAGGCAAGTGTGTAGATGTCTCGCTGCTGCGCGGTTGGCGGTTGGTCCCCGGCGAGGAACGTCCGTGACAGATCGGTGTAGTAGCCGTGGCAGCCGACTGCGTCGGTGTCGAGACAGACCAGCTCGCCTGCTTCGATTATCTTGTTGCCTGCTTCTTGGAACCAGGGGTTCGTGTGCTGGCCCGAGTTGAAGAGTCGGGTCTCGAGGTACTCGCCTCCACCGGCGATCAGGGCGCGGTGCAGTTCTGCCCAGACCTCGTTCTCGGAGCGGCCTGGGACCAGTCGCTCCTCCATGAACGCGACGGCGGCTTCGGTCCCGCCGACCGAGGCGCGGATGAGGTCGAGCTCTGTGGGTGTCTTGATCGACTTGGCGCGATCGATGATCGGTGACGCGTCGACGATGTCGAACCCGGCAGCCATCAACGCGGGGACGGCTTCGATCGGTGAGCGCTCGATGCCGAGCCGCTGGCCTTGCAGGCCGCAGCCGGCCATGAGCACGCGCATGTCGTCGACGAAGCCAGCGAGGTGTCTGCGGTAGTGATCGCCGCCGTAGAACGGGTGCAAACCTCGAGCGCCGCGGATCTCGTCGACGGTGTCGTAGCCCTCTGCAAGGTGGGCGCAGCTGCGGTATTCGAAGAGCACGACGGGTCCCTCGACGGGAACGAAGACGTACCGTCCGGGGTTCCGCGTCGTGTTGATTTGCATGTTGCGAACGCCACAGGCGTAGCGGATGTTGATGGCGTCGAAGAAGACCGCTGCGCCGACGTCGTGCGCGGCAAGGGTTGCGCGCAGCCTAAGGAGACGCTCGCGTGCGGCGCGGCGGTCGACATCGGCGGGCAGGCTGAAGTCGGGCACGATCGGTCGGACAGAGGACTCGTCCATCCCTCGCATCAGCCGGCCAGACCGTCGGTGTGGCCCTGTTCGGCGTCGAGGTGTGCCTGTGTCACCCGGCCGTACCCGATGCGGGTGCTCTCGACACCGCCGATGTAGCCGGGGAGCTCTGAGAAGCCGAACAGGACGGTGTGGCGCTCGCCGTGAGTCGGTGTGACGCGGTGCATCGAGTATCGACCTCGGAACAGCTGCAGATCGCCCACTTCGAGCTCGAGCCCGCGAACGCGATCGCGGTTCCCGTCGAGGACCTTGCGCACGTCGTCGTAGCGTTCGTCGCCGGGGTCGCGCAGATCAGGGCAGTACTCGAAGACACCGCCGGCGGTGGATCGTCTTGTCATCAGGCTGGCGATGAACTCGTTGGCGTCGTAGTGCCACGGCATCTGGGTGCCGTCGTCCATGACGTTGACCACCAGCCCACGGATTGGATCGGCGAACTGGTAGAGCCGGTCGATCGACAGGCAGGCGGCGACAAAGCGCTGAAACGCCTCGTCGTCGTACAGCGCCCGGATCATGGTGTCTTCCGGGATCAGGTCCTTGCCGACGAATCCGTTGGTCATCGTGCCAACCCTGCGGCGTGGATGATCGGCCGGCCAGTCACCGGCGCCGTGGTCCGCGTATGGGGTGATCTCCTGACAGATTCGGTAGGCGTGACGAGCAACTGCGTCCGTCTCGCGGGTGAGCGTCGCCTGTGCTTCGGGCCGGATGAAGCCGGGCAGTCTGGCGCATCCGACAGCGGCCAGCTGCCGGCGTACGTCGGCGATGATCCCGACAAGCCGACTGGCGTCAGGCTGATCCAACGGATAGGCGACGGTGTCCACCATCGATGTGAGCGAGGGCTGTACTCCGCTGAAGATTGTCATGACATGCAGTATCTGGGTACACAACCAATCAGACAAGCAAGAGTTTTATCGCTTACACAGTAGTGTTACTACTGTGTCGAGCCTGGATCGAGCGCACTATCAGCTCCTGCTTGCGCTGGATCGCCGGGGGACGATCAGCGCCGCCGCGACCGATCTGTTCATCACGCAATCGGCAGCGAGCCAACGGTTGCGCGAGGCCGAACGGCGCCTCGGCTTCCCCCTGACGATGCGCGATGGGCGAACGGTGGCCCTGACACCCGCAGCACAGCGCCTGGTCCAAGCCGCCTACGAGAGCGAGCGCGCACTCGATGCGGCCGAGGCAGACGCTCGATGGCTCGGCAGCTCCCGCGAGCCGGCCCTGCAACTGGCAGTGGACGTTCACGATGTCTGCTGGTGGCTGCCGACCGTACTTGCTGAGCTCAACGAAGATCCGCACGCGGCGAGTATCGAACTTGTCCGCAGCCTCGCCGGCGACGGGCTCACGATGGTGCTCGAAGGCCGCGCCGACGCGGTCATCTCGCCCAACGTCTCTGCGCTCGCACCCAGATCACATCCACTCTTCGACGATCAGCTCGTCGCCGTGGTCTCGACCACGCACCCGCTCGCCCAACGGGCGGCACTCACGGCCGACGACTTCGTCGACGCCGACTACGTCACCTACAGCACCACACCCCAGGCCGGGTTCGAACACGCGACGTTCTTCGCGCCTCGACGAGTGTGGCCCAAGCGCATTCTGCGGATCGAGTCGATCTCCGCCCTGCTCGATGTCGTCGCATTCGGCTTGTGGACGTCGGTGCTGCCGCGGTGGACCGTGCCCGCGGGCCGAAGCATCGTGACAATTCCACTCGACCCGCCCCCTCCACCGATTTCCTGGTCGCTCATCACGCGAGATCTCGACGCAAGCCCTCTTCTCGACAGGGCGGCCAGCCATCTGACCACGATGCTCCGCAACCTGACGCACGAGTCCGGTCTTGCCGGCAACCCGAGCAACAGACCCGGGTGACCGGCAGCGGAGGCCATGCACCTCGTGTGCAGCGGACTGCACTCAGGTAGTTGTTTGTGGCGGGTGTCGACGAAGCAGATGGGCGAGGGCTTCACTGTCGCCTGGGGCGTTGCGCCGCTGGTAGCCGTCGGCGACTTGCTGGCGGACAGCGTCGGGTTCGGCGCCGTCGAACTTGAACTGGCGTGGACGCCGGTGATGCTGAGTTCGAGTCCTCGGATCTGGCGGAGCTCGGTTGTATTGGGCATGTCCGGGTCGAGCGGGTCGCCGTACGGTTCGTCGGGTTGCACGGTGGCGAGTTGGTCCGCGAGGTAGCGGCGGATGACTTTGGGGTCGTCGGTCACGGTGGCGTTGCAGTCGAGGTGCACGGAGGCGTAGTGCGAGGTGGGGGATGCCCCATCCCTGTGGCGTGTCGGGCAGGGCTTCCCATGAGGTGGGAACGTAGGCGACGGCGGCCGTGACGACGAACAGGCATCGCGGGTTCTCACCCAACGCCGGCCACACGGGGTTCGGCCGGGCGAGGTGGAGTCGGATAGTACGATCGCCGTCGAAGTGGATGTGTGTCGGGACGACGACCGGGAGTTCGCGGTCCTTTCCGGGTGCGATGAGGTGGCCGAACGGATGGTCGGTGACGAGGTCGCGCCATTCGCGTTCGGTGTCGACGGGGGCGTCGTGGGGTCTGATGAGCATCTGGTGTCCTGGTTCAGCGGGTGGTGGCGTCGATGGTGTGCAGGTGCGGATCGCGTAACAGCCGGGCGAGTTGCTCGGCAGCACGCACAGCACCCATATGGTCGGGAGCGTCGAGGGAGTCGATGATGAACCCGACCCGGACGGTGCCGGGTTGGATCGCGGTGCGGGTCGTCTGACGCCAGTTCCATCGACGACACGTGATGCCCTTGTCGTCGATCCACACCGGTTCGCCGGGGTCGGGGTGATCGACGGTGGCTTCGCCGGCGACGGTGGTGTGGAAGGGCTCGTCGCCGTTGGCGAGGATAAGCCGAGCGGGGCCTTGGTAACGGTCGAGGTCCTCGCCGCCGATCGGCACCCGGTGCAGGATCGAGATGGCGTTGTAGAGGTCGACCAGCACGTTGATCCGAGGGAGTTCCTTCTCGGATGCGGCGCGTCGGACGAGTACGTCGATGCTTGGTCTGGCGACGCGGGGCTTGATCCCGAAGTCGCGGTAGGCCTGATGCCAGCGGGCGGTGTGTTCATCGGGTTCGCCAGGCTCGTGCGAGCGGGCGACTTCGTGTGCGTCGGTGTGAAGACGTTCGGCGACGGCGGCGAGTGCAGCCGTGTCGACGTGGACGGCCGCGACGAGGATCACCCGGTAGTCGGGCCAGCGTTCGAGCACCGTTGCATCGACCGTCGATCGCGTGATCCAGTCGTGAGCGGTGATGCTCATCGGGCGACCACGAGCGATCCACCGATGACGCACATGGCCAGCCCGGCGAGCTTGCTGGCGGTGAGCTGTTCACCGAAGCCAACGACGCCGACGACCACGAGGATCGCGGTGACGATGGCCTGGGTGGTGATGTTCGCGGCGCCGATGGTCCACCCTGCGCGGTACATGGCGTACACGCCGAGCTCGATGCCCGTGATCGAGGCGACCAGCGACCAGGGCGCCCAGTGCGCGGCGGTGCCGGTGACAGCGCGAAGGCCGCCCGTGGAGCTGCCGACGGCGACGACAGCCGTCATCAGCACGGTCGCGGCGCCATACACGAACGCGAACAGCGGGGCGGGGCGAAGACCTTCGGGCATCGAGCGCTGCGCGAGGTGGTAGCAGGTGAACGCAGCGACGACGACGGCCAGCGACAGAGAGCGCGCGTTCACGGCAACCCCCCCGCTCGGCTCGTGGACGGCGAGGACAAAGGTGGCCTGCGTCTTGCCGTCATTGCGATAGCAGTGCGGCTCGTCAGCGCGGAACAGCGCCGACTGACCGCGCCGCAACACGACCGGGTCGGCAGTCCCGACAGCCAGCGTCACGGTGCCGGCTGTCACGAGCAGTACCTCACGCGCGTTCGATCGGTGTGCGTCCGAGACCCGCTCCTCACCGGGCGCCAACGTCCACTGCCACAACTCGAGCGGATCGGATCCGACCAGCAAGGTCATGCCCGGCATGCAAGAGGACGCTGCCTCGCTCGTCGCGGGTCTGATCCTGGGGTGAGCAGCGTGGGTTTCGGCTCTATCTCCTCTGCACGGCGCGATCGCCGCCCTTGAGCCGCGAAAATCCGTGCCTGACCGCCATTGGCCGTGACGTCGGTTGCGATCGGGTTGCATGCCGGACGGCAGATACGAAGAAACCCTGGCGGATCAATCGATCTACCAGGGCTTTCTTAGTGGCGGGGGCAGTGTGATCCGTCAGGACATAGGAAACGGGTCTGTCGGGACATAGGAAACTTGGGGCATTGAGGCATCACGTTTGGTGGTGGGTGCGGCGATGACGGTGGCAGATGTCCAAAGCGCGTCTGGTGATCACTGCGGTTGTTGTCGAGGGTCGGTCCCAGGCCGAGGTCGCTCGTGCCTACGACGTCTCCAAAGGGTGGGTCAGCAAGCTCGTCGCCCGCTTCCGCGCCGAGGGTGAAGCCGCGTACGAGGCACGCTCGCGGCGACCCGCCACGTCACCGAACGCGACCCCTCCAGCGACGGTCGAACTGATCACCGACACCCGCGTCAAGCTCAGCGGGCAGGGCCTCGACGCCGGCCCGGACACGATCGCCTGGCATCTTCGACACCACCACAACATGACCGTGTCGGTGTCGACGATCGCGCGAGTTCTGACCCGCCAGCAGCTCGTCACCCCCGAACCGAAGAAGCGCCCGAAGTCATCCTACATCCGTTTCCAAGCCGAACAGCCGAATGAGACCTGGCAGTGTCCGACTTCACCCACTAACCCCTCGCCAACGCTGTCGACATCGTGAGAGGTACCCGTCCGCTGCTGTCCTGCACCGCTGGCGATAACAGTGCAGGCATGGGGTATCACGTCGTCGAACGGCGGTGGCTAGAATGTCGCCAGGGCCGGGGACGGGCCTTCACCGGCGCAGGACGAACGAAGACCGACGGGATTGGATGAGGAGTCGGCCAACGCCGTTATCCGATGACCGATTGGGTTAGGCCTCTGCGCGGATCTCGTAAACGGCGCACGAGGTCACCACTGGCCCGCCGGGCGGCGGCTGGAGGTTCGACACTGCGGCACGGGCGTGCTCATCGGTATCGAACACGACCATCCCAACGCCGGTGTTGTCAGCCGACCGCATCCAAACACCTTTCTGGAAGCCAGACTGTTTCTTGGCATTGGGAATGATCTGCTCGTTGAGCACTCGCTCTCGTTCCTCTGGGCTGACCCCTTCGGGCAG
>JAYTFI010000485.1:0-1524 GCA_043734485.1 Acidimicrobiales bacterium
GAAGCAGATGCAGCTGGTGTGCAGGCTCAGCAGGGCGCCGCCGGCGGCGAGGTGGTCTTCCACCGCACGGTGCAGGGCCGGCGTGCTCGCGTACGACTCGGCGGCCCGGAGTGCGTCGTAGCGGTCCGCGAGCATCCGCCAACGCAGCGCGTTGAACGTGAGCAGGCCGTCACCCGGAACGTGCGCGGCGATCGCGTCCTCCCACTGCTCGGGGGCGGCAACGACCGTTCCGATGCCGTGTGGCGCGAGCACGTCTGCGAGCATCTGCGATGTCGAGGCGAACGGATGCCCGACGCCGCCGGAGAGAACGAGGTTGCGGGCCATGACGGAGCGGACTCTACGGGCCGTGGTGACCGGCGCAGCGCGTGGGATCGGCGCCGCCATCAGCGCACAGCTCACCGAGGAGGGTACGACGTCGTGCGCCTCGACGCCGCCGAGGGGGCAGGCATCGTCCGGTGCGACATCCGTGACGAAGCCGGCCTCGCTGCGGTGGCACGCGGGATAGGACACGCTCGCGTCGGCATCACATCGCCTCGCTGAGTGCAGGCCCCGTCTGTAGCCTGACGACGCCCGACTGCATCGGGGCGCCGAGGGGGACGCATGGCCGACGACGATCACCGGGTGGTCCTGACCCGATACCACGACGTGATCGCTGCGTACCGGAACCGGGACCTGAAGCAGGCCCTGTTCGACGAGGGCGTCGTCATGCAGGACGTCTTGATCAACCTCCACGGCGACGCGCACCGCGCCCGCCGGCGGCTGGAGAACCGGCTGTTCCGCCGCGAGACGTTCGAGCTCTACGAGCGCGAGCTGTTCCCCGAGATCCTCCGGACCACCCTCGCACCGCACGCCGCCGCCGGCAGGGCCGAGCTGGTGTCGCTCGGCCATCAGCTCATGATGAACCTCGGCGCGCTCAGCGCGGGCATCGACCGTCAGCTCGGCACGCGCGAGGAGTCCTTCCGCCTCTACGAGCTGATGATGGCCTTCATCCAAGGGGCCACGATCGCGAACTACCTCGGCGACCGCGTCGCCCTCGAAGCACGGGTGCGTGACGCGCTCGACGAGTTCGACCGCGACTTCGTGAGGCCGTCGCGCACACGACGCGAGTCGCTGCTGGCGGCGGTCGCGAGCGGTGCGCTCGACGAGCGGGCGCTGCCACGCGACGTGCTCACCGTGCTGCTGCGCAACGTCGACCAGCTTGCGCTGCCCGACGACATGATCCTGCGCGAAACCGCCTTCTTCCTCCTGTCCGGAGCACACACGACGGCCACGAGCTTCACCCGGACGATGCACCGGCTGCTGGACCACCTCGACACGAACCCCGGCGACCGCGCGCGTGCCTGCGACGACCGCCGCTTCCTCCAACAGGTCGTTCACGAGGTGCTCCGCCTCGAGCCGCCCAGCCCGGTCCGACGGCGCCGAGCGCTCGTCGAGACGACGGTGGGCGATGGCATGGCCGTCCCCGCGGGCACGATCGTCGATCTCGACCTCGTCGCGGCAAACCGAGACCGCGACGTGTTCGGT
>JAYTFI010000486.1:0-2498 GCA_043734485.1 Acidimicrobiales bacterium
TGCGGTCCGATCTGGCTTTGCCAGTCGGATCCGAGCGCCAGCGAGGAAGCACACGCGAGGTGAGGCCAAAGCGCAGCGGCGGCCCCCGCCGAGCCATGAAACTCAGCCCTGGCGGATCATCCCCGCAAGGACGGTGGCGTTGGTGGTCTCGTCGATGGCGATGAAGCTCCCGGTCGAGCGGTTCACGCCGTAGTCGTCGACCACGAGCGGGCTTGCCAGCCGAAGCGAGATGGTGCCGATGTCGTTCAGCCCGAGCTTGTGGGCATCCGGATCGACGATGCCCGTGGTGATGTCGAGGCGGTCGTGGATGTCGGTGACGATGGCCTTCACCACCCGGCTGGTGTGCTTCACGAGCACGCGGTCACCTGCGCCGAGCGGCACATCGGTCATCCAGCACACCGTGGCGCGGATCGTGTTCACGACCGACGGCGGCCGCGCCGAAGAGGCGAGCAGGTCGCCACGGGCGATGTCGACCTCATCGGTGAGCTGGACACGCGTCGCCGCACCGGTGCCGTCGACTGCAGCTATGTGGGAGTGGCGGCCACCGGGCAGTGCAACCACTTCGTCGCCTACTGCGAACAGACCGCCGGTGAGTGGGCCCGCGTACCAGCGAGGTTCGGTGGAACCGACCTCGGGACGCACGACCCATTGGACCGGGAGACGCGCGCCGCTGCGACCCTCGTGTTCCGGCAGCGGCATGTCCTCGAGCCAGCCGAGCAGCGTCGGCCCGGCGTACCACGGCGTCTCCGGCGCAGGATCGACGACGTTGCCACCGTCAAGCGCGCAGAGGGGGATGACCACCGCATCGACACCGAGGCGATCAGTAAGTACGCCTACCTCGGCGGCAACCTCGTCGAAGCGTTCTTGCGACCAGCCGACGAGATCCATCTTGTTCACGGCGAAGATGAGCTGCCCGATCCCGAGCAGAGCGGTGAGCTGCGTGTGCCGGTACGACTGTTCGCGCAGTCCGTGGCGGGCGTCGACCAGGATCACGGCTGCGTCGGATGTTGACGCGCCCGTGACCATGTTGCGGGTGTACTGGACATGACCGGGCGTGTCGGCGATCACGAACGAACGCTTCGCAGTGGCGAAGTAGCGGTGAGCGACGTCGATGGTGATGCCCTGCTCGCGCTCGGCGCGGAGGCCGTCGGTGATGAGCGCAAGGTCGATGCCCTCGCCGCCCCGGGCCTCGGTGGTGCGGGTGATGGCCTCGATCGTGTCGTCGAGGAGTGACTTCGTGTCGTGGAGCAGACGTCCGATGAGGGTGCTCTTGCCGTCGTCGACAGAACCGGCGGTGGCGAAGCGCAGGAGCTCCATCAGAAGTAGCCCTCTTTCTTGCGATCCTCCATGGCCGCATCGGAGACGCGATCATCTGCGCGCGTCGCACCACGCTCAGTCAGGCGCGATCCGGCGAGCTCGTGCAGCACATCCTCGGGCGTGCGCGCCTCGGAGGCGACGGCACCCGTGCACGTCATGTCTCCGACCGTGCGGTACCGCACGGTGCGCGTCACAACGTTCTCGCCATCATTCGGTGGGGTCCAGGGACCGGTGGCCAGGAGCATGCCGTCGCGCACGACGACATCTCGTTCGTGCGCGTAGTACATGGCTGGAAGCTCGATGCCCTCGACGGCGATGTAGCGCCAGATGTCGAGCTCGGTCCAGTCCGACAGCGGAAAAGCGCGGAGGTGCTCGCCGGGCTTGATGCGGGCGTTGTAGAGCGACCAGAGCTCGGGCCGCTGGTTGCGCGGGTCCCACTGGCCGAACGCGTCACGGAACGACAGCACGCGCTCCTTGGCGCGGGCCTTGTCCTCGTCACGGCGGGCGCCACCGAACGCGGCATCGAAGCGGTGCTGCTCGATGGCGTCAAGGAGCGTGACGGACTGCAGGCGGTTGCGCGAGCCGAAGGGGCCGGGGTCGGCGACACGGCCCTGGTCGATCGAGTCCTGCACCGAACCGACGACGAGCTTCATGCCGAGGTCGGCGAGGAAGCGGTCACGGAACTCGAGGACCTCGGGGAAGTTGTGACCGGTGTCGATGTGCAGCGCCGGGAACGGGATGCGCCCGGGCAGGAACGCCTTGGCCGCCAGGTGGGCGAGCACGACCGAGTCCTTGCCGCCTGAGAACAGCAGCGCCGGGCGCTCGCACTCGGCCGCGACCTCTCGCAGCACGAACATGGCGTGCGACTCGAGCGTGGCGAGGCGCTGATCGTGCTGGGTGTCACGGGGCGAGCGGGTGAGGAGTGCGGCGGTGCTCATCGGAGGTCCTCTCGGGGAACTGCGGGAACGACGGAGAAATCAGTGAAGGGAGGGCGCGTGTCAGACATGCAGACCGCACTCGACCTTGCCCTGGCCCGACCAGCGGGCCTCGCGAGGGTGCCGGCCCGGCTCGAGCTTGCGGGTGCAGGGCGCGCAGCCGATGGACACGTAGCCCTGCGACAGGAGCGGGTGCTGCGGGACCTCATGGAGCGTCACGTACGTGTCGAGGTCCTCGTCGGTCCA
>JAYTFI010000487.1:0-3992 GCA_043734485.1 Acidimicrobiales bacterium
TCGGCGGCGTCGAGCGATGACGCGGTGTAGATCACGACCGTTCCTGACATCCCTACGACGCGCTGCGCCACGATACGAAATCGTTGGCCGTCCCCGCCGGGAAGCGTATTCACCGTGTGAAGCTCTGGCCTGTCGGTCGAAGGCGTGAAGGTCGCGATGCGGGGTTCGCCGGTGAGGTTCGCGGTCGAGGCGAGTACCCGACCGGTTGCATCGACGACTTGTACGAAACCGGAATCCTCGCCACGGAACGCGAGCGGTTGGGGGAGACTGTGCTTCTGTACGAGCGTGGCAACGTCGGCGGCCCGCAGACGGGCGGTGTCGCTGATGGTCTGGTTGAGGTTGTTGCTGAGGATGCGCAGGAGGCCCATGGCCCCGACGGAGAGCGCCGCGGTGACGACGAGGACGGCCACCGCGGTTGTTCGTCCTCGGATGGGTCCTGCGAGCCAACGTGCCAGTGGGTAGCGGCGGATTCCGCTAGCCGCCATGGGATTGGACGCGGTAGCCAACGCCACGCACGGTCTGGATGGCGTTTCGATCGAACGGTGCGTCGATCTTGCGGCGCAGAGAGGAGATGTGGACCTCGACGACGTTGGGGTCGCCTGGATAGTCAAGATCCCAGACTTGTTCGAGGATCGCGGTCTTGCTCATCACGAGACCGGCGCGTCGGATGAGGAACTCGAGGATCGTGAACTCCCGTGCCGTGAGAGTGATTTCGGTTTCGGCCCGCCAGCATCGACGCGCGGCCGGGTCGAGCCGGAGATCGCCGACTTCGAGGGGGGAGAGTCGCTCGGGTGAACAGCGGCGGAGCAAGGCACGGATATGTGCAAGGAGCACGACGTAGGAGAACGGTTTTGTGAGGTAGTCGTCGGCGCCGGCGTCGAGCGCTTCCGCGTGGTCGAATTCGCCGTCTTTCGCGGTCAGCATCAGGATTGGCGTCCAGATTCCGGCGTCTCGGAGCTTGGCGCAGATCTGGAAGCCGTTGAGTCCGGGGAGCATGATGTCGAGGACCATCGCGTCGTAGGAGTGCTGTGTGGCCAGCCAGAAGCCGTCGTCGCCGTCGAGTGACACGTCCACCGTGAAGCCCTCCGCTTCCAGCCCGCGCTTCAAAGCGGCCGCGTGCCGTCTTTCGTCTTCGACTACAAGAATTCGCAATGGCTTCAATGCTTTCGGTCAAGCCGCAAGTAGACGGCGCCGCGAGGGCCCGGCGTTGTCGCCTCGCCGCTGGGCCGGATCTTGCGCGGTGACGTCGATGACGACGACGGTTGCGTTGTCTCGGCCGCCGGCGGCGAGGGCGGCCCAAACGAGGCGGTCCGCCACCTCTCGCGGAGCGGCCGCGTCGGATGTGAGGTGGCGGATCTCTGTCGCCGAGAGCTCGTTGCTGATGCCATCCGTGCACAAGAGAAGCCGATCGTTCTCGAGCAGACGCATGTTGCTGATCTGCACGTCAACCGTTGGTTCAAGGCCGAGGGCACGGGTAAGGATTCGTGTGGGTCGCCGTCCGCAACTGGTCTGTAGGACGCGGGTGACCGTGTCGTCTCGCGTGAGTTGGGTGACGGCCCCCTCGCGGACAAGGTAGAGCCGGGAGTCGCCGATGTTCGCTATTCGAACGCGGGTATGCAATTCGCCATTGATGATCTGTATGGCCGTGATCGTGGTGGCGAGCGTTCGAAGATCGGGATCATCGCGGCCCATTGTGTTGATCTCGATATTGGCGATCCGAACGGCTCGGGCAAGGTCGAAGTTCTGCTCTTGTCTGGAGAGCGACCACAGGACATCAATCGCAGTCTGGGCCGCGATGTCGCCACCAGGATGACCCCCGACGCCATCGGCGACGGCGAACAGGTTACCTCCGGCGTAGAAGCGGTCTTGGTTGTCACGGCGACGCCGACCGCGGTCGGTCGCTCCTGCGCTCTCGATGGTGAACATAGCGAAATTCCTCTCGTACCTTGTGATTTGCGGACGCAGACGAAGATACGCAACTCGTCTGAAGAGAGCCTGAAGTTCCTCGATGTCGCCGAATGTTTCTGCCGGCTTCAGGGATCTTCAGGTTCGTTCAGAACGCATTCAGGCCGTTGTGGCCAAGGTGGTCGAACCAACCGACAGTCGATCGAACCATCAACCTCATATTGGAGAATGCACATGCCATCCACCGCCACTGACACTGACCTACCCGTCGAAGAGCAGATCTTCGTCGAGACGTTCGGCCACCACGATCCTGCATCGGCGAAGAGTCGT
Source organism: Acidimicrobiales bacterium (assembly GCA_043734485.1). Lineage (GTDB taxonomy): Bacteria > Actinomycetota > Acidimicrobiia > Acidimicrobiales > JANYDT01 > JAYUDQ01. Next base: position 2,236 of record JAYTFI010000487.1, read on the forward strand.
GCGCCGTCGCTGCAGAAGGTCATCGAAAAACTTCCCGCTGTTGTGGGGCTGTTCTGGGTCCTGAAGATCCTGGCCACCACACTTGGTGAAACGGGCGGTGATCTCTTCGCGCAGACTCTCAAACTGGGCTACGGGCCGACATCGGTTGTGATGTTCACGTTGTTGTTCGTGGCTCTCGTCGCCCAGATACGCACAAAGAAGTACCGACCCGCGCTCTACTGGACCGTCATTCTGCTCACCAGCACAGCCGGAACAACAATGTCAGACTTCATGAATCGCACCCTCAAATTCGGGTACGCCAAAGGCTCTCTGATCCTCATTTCGCTCCTCCTAGCGACGCTCTTCACTTGGCGTGTCCTAGAAGGCGACCTCGACGTGAAGCACGTCAAGACCCTGCGGGCCGAGGTCCTCTACTGGACGGCCATCCTGTTCTCGAACACCCTCGGCACGTCACTCGGTGACTATCTGGCAGACAGCTCGGGCCTCGGATTCGGAGGCGGGGCGATGCTCGTCGGAGCAGTCATGGTCGCCGTGCTCCTCGCCTTCAAGTACACGAAGATCTCGAAGGTCGCACTGTTCTGGATTGCGTTCGTGCTCACCCGTCCGCTCGGTGCAACTGTCGGGGACTACTTCACCAAGACGAACGCCAAAGGCGGCCTGAACTTCGGCACCAAGGGCACCTCGGCACTGCTCGCAGTGCTGCTCATCGGGTTCGTCGTCCACGCCACTCGCAAAGTCCGCAACGGCCGAGACGGGGTCGAGGTCGGCGAGGACGCTCGGGAGCTCGTGGCCGTCTGATCCTTCACCGTGTGCACCACGAATATACGACCACGAAGCGGCGGTGCGGCTCATGCCGCCACCGCCGCTTCGTGTTGTCGGCGCTCTTCTTCGCCCCTCGGGCTCGAGATCAGATGAATCCGAGGTTGGGGAAGCTGGCGTCGAGCGCAGTGCCTGGGTCTGCGCCGAGAACGCCGGCGAGAAGCGTGGCGTAGATGCTGCGGAAGTCGGTGGTGTATTTGAGGTCGCCCTGGTCGAGGTCGGTGAGCGATGGAGGGTCGCCGTAAAAGCCGCCTTTCACGGAGGGTCCGGCGATGAGTACCGGGGCCGCGGTCCCGTGGTCGGTTCCGCCACTTCCGTTGGCCGCGAGGCGTCGTCCGAACTCGGAGGTGACGGCGACGGTGACGTGCTGGCCACGCGCGTCGGCGGACATGACTTGGACGAAGCCGCTGAGCGCTCGGTCGAGGATGCCCATCAGGTTGGCGTGGTTGGCGCGTTCGTTGGCGTGCGTATCGAACCCGCCGAGGCTCACCGCATAGACCCGGGTCGGAGCGTCGGCTTTGATGAGACGGGCGACGATGTTGAGCTGGTCGGTGAGCACGTTCGCGTTGCGCGCGGTGTAGCCGGATTCGAGCGTCGCGGCCTCGATCGGTGTCGGTGGCTGACTGGCCAGGAGCGGGCCGAAGACTTGGTCGACCCGTCCGAGATCGTTGCCGGTAGCCCGTACGCGGGCGGCTAATGCACCGAGCGAGTCGTCGGGGGTGTTGAGGATTGCCGTCGCGGCTGCGAAGTCGGTGCCCGAGGCGCGGCGGGTTCCGATGGTGTCGACGACGATGCCGTTGCCGGCCGTGCCGGTGAACGACTGCGGCGCCGCGTTGGCTATTGCCGCGAGACCGAGCGGGTTGGTGCCGACCTTGTCGTACCAGCGGCCGATCCAGCCCGTTCGTTCGTACCGGCCCGGTACGGCTGAGTTCCAGATG
>JAYTFI010000488.1:0-3754 GCA_043734485.1 Acidimicrobiales bacterium
ACTGCGGAGGGTGGCACTAACCTGCGTGGGTGCGTTTCCGCCTCGTCGCCTCGGACCTCGATGGCACCCTCCTGCGAACCGACGACACCCTTTCGCCCCGCACCCGGGCCGCGATCCATGCCGTGGCCGACAAGAACTTCTTCGTCTACGCCACCGGCCGGCCGCCCCGTTGGGTGCATCCGGTGGCCGAGATCTCGGGCCATCGTGGCCTCGCCGTCTGCTCCAACGGGGCGATCATCATCGACCTCATGGATGAGTCGGTCGTCGACCAGCGCCGCATTCCGACCGCGAACTGCCTGCAGATCATCGAGATCGTCCGCGTCCTGATGCCCGAGGCCGGCTTCGCCACCGATCGTCCCTCCGGCTTCGCCCATGATCCCGGCTACGTCCCGGTGTTCGCCCAGGCACCGGACACTCCGGTGGGGGCCATCGAAGACCTTGTCCAGGACGCGCCCTTCAAGATCCTGTTCCGCCACAACTCGATGAACGGCAAGGTCTTCGGCGCGGTCGTCGAGGCCATCGGTTCGCTCGGCACCGTCACCTACGGATCAACGGCGAGCATTCCCGGCAGCAACACGCTCATCGAAGTAATGGCATCTGGAGTGTCAAAAGCATCGGCACTTGCGCGTATCTGCGACCGGCACGGGTTCGACGCGCAGGACGTGGTTGCATTCGGCGACATGCCGAACGACATCGAGATGCTCGACTGGGCAGGTCACGGCGTGGCCATGGCGAACGCGCACCCGGACGCGAAGGCGGTCGCGAATGAGATCGCGCTGTCCAACAACGAGGACGGCGTGGCGCGGGTCCTCGAACGCGAACTCGCCGCGATCTCACGCTGAGCCGTCAACGCAAGGCGGTGGGCGCCCAGGCCGGCCGTGTCGCCTCGAAGGCCGTGATGTCGTCCGCGTGCTGCATCGTGATGCCGATGTCGTCGAGCCCGTTCAGAAGGCGGTACTGGGTGAAGTCGTCGAGCGGGAACGTGGTCTCCAGGCCGATCTTCGGCGCGCTTACGGTTCGGCGGGCGATGTCGATCGTGATCTCGAGCGTCGGGTCGGCCTCGATGGCTCGCAGCAGCTGCTCACCGACCTCCGGCGACACCTGCACCGGCACGAGTCCGACCTTCGTCGCGTTGTTGCGGAAGATGTCGCCGAAGCGGGGCGAGATCACGGCCTGGAAGCCGTAGTCGTCGAGTGCCCATACGGCGTGCTCGCGTGACGAGCCGGTGCCGAAGTTCGGCCCGGCGACGAGGATGTTCGCGCCCGCGTACTCTTCCCTGTTCAGCACGAAGTCCCGGTCATCGCGCCACTCGCTGAAGAGGCCCTTGCCGAAGCCGGTGCGCTCGATGCGCTTCAGCCAGTCGGAGGGGATGATCTGGTCGGTGTCGACGTCGGAGCGGTCGAGCGGTACGGCGGTGCCGGTGATGGCCTGTATGGCATGCATGGGGAGTCCTGTGCTTTCGTCTGCGTGCTTAGTTGCTGGCCGCAAGCGGCTGGAGGTCGTCGGGTGTGCCGAAATGGCCGAGCACGGCGGTGGCCGCAGCGACGGCCGGCGACACCAGATGGGTGCGTCCGCCGCGGCCCTGGCGGCCTTCGAAGTTGCGATTGCTGGTGGACGCGCTGCGCTCGCCAACCGTCAGCTTGTCCGGATTCATGGCCAGGCACATCGAGCAGCCGGGCTCGCGCCATTCCACGCCGGCGGCGGTGAAGACCTTGTCGAGCCCCTCGGCCTCGGCCTGCTTCTTCACCGCGAACGAACCCGGCACGACCATCACTCGCAAACGCGCCTGCACCGTGCGGCCGTCGAAGACCGCAGCCGCGGCCCGAAGGTCCTCGATGCGCGAGTTCGTGCACGATCCGATGAACACCGTGTCGACCTGCACGGAACGCAGCGACTGCCCTATGGTGAGCCCCATGTAGGCAATGGCCCTCTGGGCCGCATCACGCTCGACGGGGTCGGCGATGGTTGCTGGGTCGGGCACGTTGGCGCTGATCGGCAGCGTCTGGCCCGGGTTGGTACCCCAGCTCATGTGGGGCTCGAGCGTCGACGCGTCGATGTCGACCACCTTGTCGAACGCCGCGTCGTCGTCGGTAACGAGGATGGTCCAGTCGGCCACGGCCGCAGCCCAGGCCTCGCCGACGGGCGCATGCTCCCGCCCCTGAAGGTATGCGAACGTTGTTTCGTCGGGCGCGACGAGCCCCGCCTTCGCTCCACCCTCGATCGACATGTTGCAGACCGTCATGCGGCCCTCCATCGACATCTCGCGGAAGACGTTGCCGCGGTACTCGATGACGTGGCCCATGCCGCCGCCGGTGCCGATCTTTGCGATGATGGCAAGCACGACATCCTTCGGCGTGACACCTGGCTGGAGCGTGCCGTTCACGTTCACGGCCATCGTCTTCGGCCGGGTCTGCGGGAGCGTCTGGGTGGCCAGCACGTGCTCGACCTCGCTGGTGCCGATGCCGAACGCCAGAGCCCCGAACGCGCCGTGGGTAGAGGTATGCGAGTCGCCGCACACGACCGTCATGCCCGGGAGTGTGAGGCCCTGCTCCGGCCCGATCACGTGGACGATGCCCTGGCGCGCATCGCCCATCGCGAACAGCGGCACGCCGAACTCGTCGCAGTTCTCCGACAGCTTCTCCATCTGCTGGCGCGAGATCTCGTCGGTGACCAGCTCGATGTTGTGCATCGCCAAGCCGGGAATGTCGGTCGGCACGTTGTGGTCCATGGTGGCGACCGTGAGATCGGGCCGACGGACCTTGCGGCCGGAGATGCGCAGTCCGTCGAACGCCTGTGGCGAGGTGACCTCGTGGACGAGGTGGAGGTCGATGTAGAGCAGGTCGGGCTCACCCTCAGCTGACCGGACCAGATGGCGGTCCCAGACCTTCTCGCTCAGTGTCTTGCCCATGCCAGCTCCTCGAAATTTGCTTGCGTCTCGCATTGTGAGATGTAATTCTCAGTTGGTGATACACAGTGTAAGCGATGTCGGCGTCCTCGACAAGGCCATGGCGATCCTTGCTGCGCTTGAGCAGCGCCCGCTCGCACTTGCCGGCCTGGTCGATGCCACCGGCTACCACCGCGCCACCGCACATCGGCTGGCGACGGCGTTGGAGGTGCACGGGATGGTGCGGCGCGATGGCGAGGGTCGCTTCGTCCTCGGTGGCCGGCTGGTCGAGCTCGGCCGGGTCGCAGTCAACGCGCTGCCGCTGCGTGACGCGGCCCGGCCCGCGCTCGAAGCGCTCGTTGTTGTGACCGGGGAGAGCGCTCAGCTGTACGTGCGCGAGGGGGACCATCGGATCTGCGTCGAAGCCGTCGAGTCGCCGCACGGGCTTCGTACGATCGTGGCCATCGGTGCCGTGCTCCCGCTTGATCGGGGGTCGGCGGGACGGGTGCTGCTCGCCTCCCGGAGCGTCGTCGAGCGCGGCTGGGCTGAGAGTGCCGAGGAGCGCGAGGCCGGGGTGGCGTCGGTGAGTGCGCCGATCCGGGACCTCGATGGCACCGTTCGCGCCGCTATCTCGGTGTCGGGGCCTATCGAACGTACGGGTCGGCGTCCCGGCACGCTCTACTCCGCGGCGGTGTTGGAGGCGGCTGCGAGCGTCGAGCGGGCGGCGGGCTGGGGCTGAGCCCCTCTGGATTACCCGATCCGCTACCAGAAGGCAGGGTCCGAAGACTTCTACACCTCTGGGGTACAGAAGTCTTCGGACCTCCGATGCGGCCCCGGTGACCGCCCTGTTTGCAACTCGAACCCTCATTC
>JAYTFI010000489.1:0-3051 GCA_043734485.1 Acidimicrobiales bacterium
TCGGCGTTCATCACGGACACGGACTTCCACAACGTGTCGCCGACGACCCGGCGGACGCGGCCTGCCCCGGACGTCACCGAAGCCGTGAGCATCGGCTCGAATGTCTGGATCGGATACGGCTGCATCGTGCTGAAGGGGTGCCGGATCGGTGACGACAGCGTGCTCGGTGCCGGATCGGTCCTACGCGGCAACGTCGCGGATGGTGTGGTCGTCGCCGGCAATCCAGCAGTGGTGGTGCGTACGTTTCCGCCGTCCGAACGAACGTGATCTCGGCGTCGCGGACATGGACACGTCCTCTCCCTCAACCCCCTGAGCCCGACATCAGCGGCCCGGCCGTGGCGGGTGCGGACGACTTTCATCCCGTTTCGCGGCGTTGCTTGCCCTCGGTGCGACGAGCCGTTGCGGGTAGGGTGACCGTCGTCATGTTCGTGTCCCTGCTCTCGCTGATGGCGCTCGTCGTCCGTCGGTTTCGGGCACGCCTGCATGCCGACCGATCGACGCCGCCCGAACCGGCCGGCGACCCTCCTTGCCGTGCCGGGCTCGTTGCTGTCCCCGTGCGCAGTACTGCGCTCTCCCGCGACGACGCGGCTCGTCGTCCACATCGTGCGTGCTGGCGCGCCGTCGACTCTCCCGTTGCGGAGATCGGCGTCGACGCGACGGCATTCCAACCGCTCCTGCCGAGCGGACCAGTCGGAAGGACACCCCATGTCGGAGCTACCCGACGCCAGCCCCACGCACGACAGCGCACTCGATACGCCTGCGCGGCGCGGCCCGGTTCCGGACCGTCCCGGACACGCTGTCGGGGCAGCCGGCGCCACCTCGGCTGACCCCGCGGCGGCCACTGTCTCGGGTGGTCGCGCCCTCGATCCAACGGGTGCCGAGTCGACCGGCGACGCTCGCGGTGCAGGCGACGAGGCTGTCACGCGCAGCGGCCCGCGTCGCCGACGAGGGTCGCGCGGCGGGCGCAATCGCCGGAGGGTGTCCGGGTCGGGGAGCAGCGCCGACCCATTCGACGACGAGGACGGCGACTCCCTGCCGGTCGGCCAAGTGAGCAGTGAAGTCCACGACATCGGCAACCACGAACGTGACCACACTGATGATCACCGGGATGACCGTCGCCCGGCCGACATGCCGGATCACCCACGCGAAGGCGTTCCCTCGCCGGAAGCAGCGGCGCGGGCGACCGTTCGTCCTCGCATCGGCGACAGCCGGCCGGCACCTACCGGCGACGAAGACGATGACCCTGCTGCGGTCGGGGCCGCGGTCGACGCTCCCGTAAAGAAGGGCGGAGCACCGCGCCGTAACCGCGAAGCATCGGGCGGTGCCGAGCGGCCGCCGCCAGCTGCGGGCGCATCCCGTGGGCGGAGCACCAGGACGCCTTCCGGCGCGGCTGGCGCGGCAACGGCAGAATCGGGCGTGCCCGACCGGGACGACGACGACATCGCCGGTCGCGGCAACGAGCCCCGCAAGCGAGGCCGCGGTGGGCGCGGACGTGACGCTGCGCCACCCGAGCGGCTCGTCGACCCCGCTGCGCTCGACGATGAGACATTGGAGAAGCGCAAGGGAAAGGAACGCAACGGCCGTCCCCTCGGCCGCTATCTCATGGCCGTCCACGTGCACGACAAGGCCACCCAGATAGCGGTGCTGGAAGGCCGGGCGCTGATCGAGCACTACGTCTCGCGGCCGGCCGATTCGGTCAGTCAGATCCACGGCAACATCTACTTCGGCCGCGTGCAGAACGTGCTGCCCGGGATGGAGGCGGCCTTCGTCGACATCGGCACGCCGAAGAATGCCGTGCTGTATCGAGGTGACCTGCAGTTCGACTCGACCGAGCTGGAGGGGAGCGTCGGCGGAGGTGGCGGGAAGCGTCGCGGCCCCAACGAACTGCGCATCGAACAGCTGCTGAAGAACGGGCAGACCCTCGTCAGCCAGGTCACCAAGAACCCGATCGGGAGCAAAGGGGCGCGCCTCACGCAAGAGGTGTCGATACCCGGACGTTTCGTCGTGCTCGTCCCGAACAGCGACACGTACGGCATCTCCAAGCGCCTGGCCGACGATGAACGCAAGCGCCTGCGGCGCATCCTCGACGAGGTTCGCCCCGAGGGGCACGGCCTCATCGTGCGTACCGCGGCTGAAGGCGCAACACCGGAGGAGCTGCGGCGAGACGTGGAGCTGCTGCTGCGCCAGTGGCAGGCCATCGAGGCGAAAGCGAAGAAGGCGAAGGGTCCGGCGCTGCTGTACCGCGAACCGGACATGGCGGTGCGAGTGATCCGGGAGGAGTTCAACCGGAACTACCGCGGCGTGGTGATCGACGACCGCGCCCTCTATGAGGAAGTCCGTGACTACGTCCAGAGCATCACGCCCGAGTTGGCCGACCGGGTCGAGTTCTACGATCCCGCGGCCGAGGCGCTGCCGCTGTTCGAGAAGCACCACGTCCACGAGCAGCTCCACAAGGCCATCGACCGCAAGGTCTGGCTGCCGTCGGGCGGGTCGCTGATCATCGAGCGTACCGAGGCGCTCACCGTCATTGATGTCAACACCGGCAAGAACGTCGGCTCGTCATCGCTCGAAGAGACCGTGTTCCGGAACAATCTCGAGGCCGCCGAGGAGATCGCCCGCCAGCTGCGGCTGCGCGACATCGGCGGGATCATCGTCATCGACTTCATCGACATGGAGATCCGTGTCAACCGCGCCGCCGTCGTCGAGAAGTTCCGAGACGCCCTGGCCCGCGACAAGACCCGCACCCAGGTGTTCGACATCTCCGAGCTGGGGCTGGTCGAGATGACCCGCAAACGGATCGGCGAGGGGCTCGTGGAGTCGCTGTCGGACTCGTGCCCGTCGTGTAGCGGCCGCGGCTTCGTCTTCGATCCTGAGCTGGTTGGGTAGGCGGGGCTTCGGGGGTGGGGCCTCGGAGGTGGCCGGACCGGTACCCGAATCCATGTAGCATGGCAGCCCTATGTACGCAGTGATCAAGACCGGTGGCAAGCAGTACAAAGTGGCCGAGGGCCAGACGCTGGACGTCGAGCTCCTCGGCGAGTCGATCGGGGCCGA
>JAYTFI010000490.1:0-3688 GCA_043734485.1 Acidimicrobiales bacterium
ACTGCAGGCCATGGAGATCGACGCGGTCTACTGCGACGATACCGAACGGATGATGAGCGTCATCAACCCGCCCGCGGCGTGACCCTTGCCGGCTCGATACGCGCCGCCCAGCGCGAAACCGAACGGCACCTCAGTTCGCTCAGCGGCTCAGATGCGACCAATTCGGGTCGGCGGGAAGATGCGGAACATGGCCCGGCCCACGATCAGCGACCGATCGACGGTCCCCCAGAAGCGACTGTCGTAGGACTCGGGGCGGTTGTCGCCCATCACGAAGTAGGCATCGACGGGGATGATCACCGCTTCGAACGGAGTCGTCTGCAAACCCTTCGGCAGATACGTCTCGGGGAGCTGCTTCCCGTTCACGAAGACGTGGCCAGTTCGGCCCTCGACGGTGTCGCCCGGCAGGCCGATCACCCGCTTGATGAGGTCGTTGATCTCCTTGTCCTTCAGCGCCGGGGGCCGTTTGAAGACCACGATGTCGCCCCGCCGGATGTCACGCACGTGGAACGTGACCTTGTCGACCAGCAGCCGGTCGTGGACCTTGAGGGTCGGCACCATCGACGGGGACGGGATGTAGAACGCCTGCACCACCGTCGCCCGCACCAGCACGGCGACCGAGATAGCAGCGACCAGGATCACGCCCCACTCGATCAGCCAGCGCCGCTTCGACTGCGGCCGCCCGCGACCCTTCGGGCCAGTTGCGGGGCGGACGGGCGCGTTCGGTGTTGCGGTGGTCGGCGTAGTCGCGGCCGTCGGAGTGGTGGCGGTCGGATCGCCCTCGCCAGCCGAGTCGACGAGAGTCGATGCCCCCGAACCACGAAGAGCCGCCTCGGACGGCACGGTGAACGGGACCTGGTCCTCGACCTGCGACATTACGACGACGCTAGCGGGCCTTCAGTGCAGCGCAGCGCCGTAGCGCGCAAGTACGCGCGCCGCAGCGTCGGCCCGGCCCGGCCAACCCGATGGCGACGCCTCGATACAGGCGCCCGCGCCGAGCCGCAGCACCAGCCGGTCGAGCCAGGGCCACTCGGCCACGACGAGGCGTACACGCACACTTCCATCCGGCTGGACCTCGGTCGCCTCGACCGGATACTGCTCGGCAACCCACTGCATCGAGGGTTCGAGTACGAGGGTGACCGTGCCCCCGTGCGGGCGGCGGGCGAACAACCCGGGCGTAGGCGGGACGTCCGGTCCGGTGCGACCGACACCGGTCGCGGTCAGCGCGACGATGCGGTCGACCCGGAACAGGCGCTCATCGTGGGCCAGGTGGCAGTAAGCCGACACGTACCACTGCCCGCCGGTCGAGAAGACCCCGGCCGGCTCAATGGTGCGCGTCGTGCGCTCGTCACGGCCGAACGCGTAGTAGTCGATGACCACCTGCGTGCCTGCCCGGCTCGCATCGCGCAGCGCGGCCAGCGTCTCGGCCTCGGCCGCGCCCAGCTCGATCTCGACCGAATCGGCGGCGCCGCCGATGGCGTTCGCCAGCTTCGCAAGGCCGCGTGCCAGCGGGCCCTGGTCGTCGGTACCGGGCGCCGCGAGCAGGGTGCTGGCCGCAGCAACCAGCGAGAGCCCCTCTGCCGGGGTGAGCCGCAGCGGGCGGCTGAAGTAGTCGGCGTATTCGATGAAGACGCGGCCGTCGACGATGGCCGCCTCGATGAGCAGGTCCGGCGTATACGGATAGAGGCCGCAGAGGTACAGCAGCCCAATGTCAGATGTCAGCTCGGTGGGCGTGCACCCGAAGCGCGAGCACACGTCGACGACGGTGGGCCCGTCATGCGCGACGACCCACGGCACCATGGCCAGGATGCGCTGCAAACGGCCCTCGGCCGTGGCCCGCACCGCCATCAGCCCGCCGCCGCAACGGTCATGAGCCAGTCGACGACGAACATCCGCAGACGCTCGGGCGACTCCACGACGGCATGGTCGAGGAACCCGAGCACGAAGCTACGGAAAGCGTCGGGGCTGCGCACGGTCATGGCCACGGTGACGTCGCCGCCTGTGTGCTCGGCCACCAATGCGTCGGATCCGAGATGGCTGACGGCCCAGGCCGCCTGGGCCGCGTCGATGCGAACGTGGGCGATCACCGGCACTGCGTCACCCAGCTCCCATGGCCGACTGAAGGCACCAGATCGGCGCAGCGGGGACTGAGCCGGGTCGGACGAGCCGATGGTCGCCGGCACCAACAGGGCCGGCCGCGACTGCACCACTCCGTCGATGCGGTCGACCCGGAACGAACGCTCGTCGTTGCGGCTCGGGTCGTAGCCCGCGACGTACCAGTGCCCGCTGCGGAAGGCGAGCTGCGTCGGCTGGATGAGGCGATCCGTGTCCCGGTAGAGGAAGGTCACCGCGCCGCCCGCGGCGATGGCTGCGAACAGCGCAGGAAGGGCATCGACGGCAGGCAGGGTGGCGGCGATCTCCGGGGCATCGGTTTGTGAGCCGGACGCGGACTCGCCGAGCTTCCAGGCCCCGTCACCGGCACCCAGGCCCTCGATCTGGACGACGCGTGCTGCGAGGTGCAGCGCGGAGAGCTCGTCCGGGGCCAGGCCCGGATCACGCAGGTAGTAGTCGTCGGCCGTGATCCGGTAGCCGACCTGCGTTTCGGTGGAGTCGCCCGGCAGCGATTCCATGCTGAGCGGGAGCCCAAGGTCGCGTAGGACCTCCTTGTCCCGTTCGAACTGGCGCCGGAACGACGCTTTCTCGTCTGGATAGCCGGGCACGCGCGAACGGAGCTCGTCGGCGCTCAGCGGCCGTTCGGCTGCGAGCAGCGCAGCGGTGAGGTTGACGAGGCGTTCGATGCGGCTCAAGGTCCGGCCAGCCTAGGGGTGGTCCTCCCGAGGTTGCGGTCGCTTCGGTGAGTAGAACGCGCCCGCGTGCGGAGTCCGGTTTCTGCGCCGGTGGACGGCCGATGCCCGTCAGGCCGGGATCACCATTGCCGCGGCCGCGACGCCGGCCGCGGCGGCGAACGTGAACGGCAGCGCATCGTCGCTTGGTCTGCGGCCCATGGTGGTCACCAGCAGACCAGCGGCCGACAGCTGCGCCGCGATGTCACCGACATCGATAGCCCGCACGTCGTGGACGTCATGGGGTGCGCCGATGCCGGCGGCCAGTTCCATGGATCCGACAGGGATCGGAACAATGACCGGGACGGCATGGGCGAGCGCGGTACGGGTGTGGTGGCTGATGCCATGATGGCGGGCCCGTGCATCGGTGCCGCTGGCCCGGACGCAGAGGATCGGGCGGCCGCCGATGACCGATGCATCGGCCACGATGGCGACGACCTCACGTGCGGTCGTCCCGAGCGACGTGCCGGTGCCCACCACGCCCGGACCCATGGCCACCACAACCGCGTCGGCGTCGAGCACGTGCACCGCGACACAAAGCGCGCTTATGACATTCACCGCTTCCTCGTCACCGCCCAAGGAATGGCCTGCGGTGACGACGCCGGCGATGAGCTCACGAGCCCGGAGATCGGCCACCAGGTCGCTGAGCGCCAGGGGAAGCGCAGCGCCATCGGTCATCACGTACACGAGCCGTCGCCCTGGCGCATGAGCTGCGAAGGCAACGGCTACCGCCGCCACCTGGCTGTGCAGAGAGCAGGCCACGACAGGCACACCGTCGATGCGCTGCGGCAGGTCGGGATGGTGCTCCTCGGACGCGCCGGTGTCGGCCTGCAGCGACGTGTAGCGCA
>JAYTFI010000491.1:0-2024 GCA_043734485.1 Acidimicrobiales bacterium
GCTGCCCGACGACCTCGAGTCGGCCAGGTCGCGGCGGACCATCTCGGCCGGTCTCGGGTCGAAGAACTCCACCCAGTGCGTGATGCGGCCGTCCTTCGCACTCACCTTCGCGATGTAGTAATTGCCGTACGCCGTGCCCTTGGTGGTCACCGCCTCGGAACGGAACTCCACGAACGCGAGATCCTCGTTCACTGCGAACGCCTCCACCTGCGGGAAGGTCACGCGTTCGATGACTGCGTTGAGACCTCGGTGGAACAGCGCCACCTTGTCGCCGCCATGCACGGTGCGCTGCGCGTCGCTCAGGCCGGAAAGTCCGTACGCCAGCTCCCACTTGCCGTCGTCCGCGAACAGCTCACGCAGCTCCGCCACATCCTTGTCGGCGATCGCCTGAATGCATCGGACCGCCAATGCAGCAGCGTCACGTCCCCCATCGGCCATGGCAACCATCTCCCCTCGATTCGGACATACGACCGTACGGACTCGACAAGATGTTGTCCGTCACGTCGCGCGACCTCATCGACACGGTAGCCACGGCACCCATCGTCGACAAACCCGTCATCAGCGGAGCTTGACGGCGCCAGCGTCCCTGAATCCGTCACTCGATTGAGACATCCCTACGGTGGGTACGACTTCGCACATGACCCCACGACGTCTCGCCCCTCGAGCCATGCGCCTCGGCGCGCTCGCAGCCTTGCTGATCGGTGTCCCGACGCTGCAGGGCTGCGCCGGCAAGAAGAGCACCCAGCCCGATGTCACCGTCGCCGTCAGCTCCGCAGGCATCACCCCCGTCGTCAAGACCCTTCTCCCGCCCGCCGGCGCTGGCAACGGAGCGGACATCAGCAACAATGCCCCCGCACCCCGCACCACGCCTGAGGTCGCCACGCCGTAGACCGACCGTCCGAACCCCCGATTCGCAGTCGGCTCAATTCTCGGCGGAGCTGGGGCTGCACACTTCGTGTTCCCCGCGAACGTTCAGTCGGCACTCGACGGAGGCAAGGAAAGGGTCAAGGTGTGGTGACGTTCAGTTCATGCTGGCTCGGCGGACCTGCTGGATGACGGACTCGCCGGCATCGCGAATGGCGACGGGGGGATGGGTGATTGCCGATGCGATTGCGTTGAGTGGCGGCTCGTCCGGGGACCGTGGGTGCGGACGAGAGGGTGCGGAGGACTCGGCTCGAACGAACAGCGGATCGAAGCCGGCTGCGCCCGCACTGGCGAAGACCGGGACGCAGCGACCGTCCCAGGTTGAAGGCGCTGGGACGGTCGGCGGCTTGCGAGCCGTGGAGGGGATACCCGCTAGCGACTATCCGAAACCCATTGGCGCGCGGCTACGGTCGCCGTGACGCCGAGGACGTCGCCCAGCAAGCTCACGTCCCGGGTCAGATGGAATCTGACTCCCTGAGCGACGCGATGTCCTCCCACGTGTAGCCGAGCTCGAGGAGTATCTCTTCAGTGTGCTCTCCCAACTCGGGCGCACGGGCCGAGATCGTCATCGGCGTATCCGACAGGCGGATCGGGGAACCCACGACATCGATGTCGCCCAGGTCCGGATGCGTGGCCTTCTGGATGTAACCGTTGGCCAACACCATCGGATCGATGACGGCCTCGGCATAATCCTGCACGGGCGCGAAGCGGGCTCCCGCTCGCGTGAGTCGCGCCGACCACTCCGCCGTCGTCTGCTTCGGGAACTCCTCCTTCAGGATTTCGAAGAGCTGCATCTTCACCGCAGGTGTGTAGAAGAGCGACGCGAACCGCTGGTCCTCGGCGAGTTCCGGTCGACCAACGGCGTTGTAGAACGCGACGCGGGCAGCGGGTGGGACACCGGCAATGGCGATGTGTCCATCCGCTGTAGGCAGGATGCCGTACGCCGCGTTCAGCAGCGGGTGGCCGTAGTTGGCACGGCCCGGAACCTTGCCGTTCAGCAGGAACGCGGTGTACTCCGACGCCTGCGCGTAGATCTGGCTCCCGAGGAGCGACACGTCGATGCGCTGGCCCCGGCCCGTCTGCGCGCGGGCCAGCAGCGC
>JAYTFI010000492.1:0-2105 GCA_043734485.1 Acidimicrobiales bacterium
CCCTTCGTGACGCCCACAAAGGTCGTCGCCTCCGTGCCCCCGGGTGTGACGTCGAGGATCGTCGCCTGCGCCGGATTGATCCGGCCCCGCGTGTCCGACGAGAGGAACACGATGCCCGCACCGACGATGACGCCGATGGCCGGGAGTACGAGCCAGTGCCGCACGGGGCGGGGTCGACGGCGCAGGAGGAGCACCCCACCGAGCAGCACGAGGCCATACGCCGCGATCCCCGGCGCCAGCCAGCGCAGCCGTGGCACCGGGAACCCGCTGTCGGCCTGCAGTTCGTCGGCCAGGCTGGTGCTGACACCGCCACGGCCGAACCCGACGCGGCCACTGCGGCGGGTGCCGACCGGGGTCGGCTCGACCACGCCGTCCCACGACCCGACTCCGAGCGCCTTGCCGGCCATCCGGACATCGCCGTCGCCGTATTCGACGAGCCGCTTCGTCCCCGGCTGGAGAGCCGCCGAGAGCTGCGGGAGGGGTTGGCCGGGCTCGGCCCCGACCAGGAGGTGTCCGCCGCTGCCGACCCAGCGGCTGAGGCCGTCGATCTCGTATGCGTCCATACGACTCAGGTCCGGGACCGCGACCGCGATCGTGCCGAGCGCCTGAATCGAACTGGGCGCAAGGGCGAGTTCGTCGTCCTGCAGGGCGCTGAAACGCACGGTGCCGGCGTCGTACGCGAGCTTCGCCGTCGTCGGGAGTGGGCGACCGCCCTGGACGCCGGGCATCAGCCCTACGAGCTCGGCCAGCGCACGGCTCTCGATCACGGTACGGGCCGAGAGCCTGGCGTCGCCTTCGACCTTGGCGGTGATGCTCACCGACGAGGTGAGGTCGGAGCCGGGAAGCACCATCAGAATCCGCTTCCGGCTTCCTCCTGCCACCTCGATGGGTAGCGAGTTGGGAACGAACCCGTCGGCCTCGACGACGAGCGTGCCCCGGATGAGCCGGTCGGCGGTGATGGTGATGCGCACGGGGATCGGTGCGGTCGGGTCGAAGGCACCAGCCCACCCCGCTTCCAGTGCCAGCCCGTTCTGACCGGTTTCGGTTTCGGTTGCGGTTGCGGTGGCCGTGCGGATCGCGGCGGTGAGTGGCGGTGCGCCGCCGAATACGTTCAGACCCGCGGCTCCCGTCGTTGCGGCAACGGCCAAAACGACTCCCAACGTGCGCCGTGAGCGAAGCGCGACGCGCGCCGATGACGGACGCGTCCACTTCGACCAGCGGGAGGAATCCCCCGTTCCCATGGGCGGACATTAGAGGAACGCCTCCGCTACGGGAACGAGCGCCCCGTGTCGCGCCCTTGTCGCGCCCTTGTCGCGCCCTCCGGACCGGGTGCGGACCGGGTGGACCAAAGTGCGGACCGGGTGGACCAGAGTGCGGGAACCCTGAACGCGGCGGATCGGCACGAGGGGAGTCATGGAATGTCGCTCGGAGTGCCCAATCGGTGCTCAAAACGCGCAATTCGCCACGCTTGGTGAACGCTTGTGGCCGTCGCGTGTCCCGATCCGCCGCGGTGATGGCAGGCGCCGTACATTCGGTCCGGAGGCACTCCAAAGGAGCCGCAATCGATCGAGATGGCGTTCGACGTTGCGCCGTTCGTATTATCCGTCCACCACCGGTGGGGCGCCGGCGGCGAGAGGGGGACGTATGGACGTCGATGAACAACCGGTTCGCCACGATCCTGCACGTCCGCTCGCCGGCCGAACTGCTCTGGTGACCGGAGGCGCCCGGGGCCTCGGGCGCACGTACTGCGAGGTGCTCGCCGCAGCCGGCGCCTCGGTGGTCACTGGCGACCTGGCCCCGTGCGACGCCACCGTCGCCGCCATCACGTCGGCCGGCGGGCGGGCGATGGGCGTCAGACTCGACATCACCGACGTCGAATCGTGCCGACAGTGCGTCGCCGTCGCGACCACTGAGTTCGGCCGCCTCGACGTGGTCGTCAACAACGCCGCGCTGTATGCCACCCTGCGGGCCGCGCCGTTCGAGACCATCACCGAGGACGAGTGGAACACGACCCTCGCAGTGAACGTCACCGGCGTCTGGAACATGTGCCGCGCCGCGGTGCCCGCACTGAAGGCCGCCGGCGGCGGGAGCATCATCAACATCAG
>JAYTFI010000493.1:0-3107 GCA_043734485.1 Acidimicrobiales bacterium
CCGCCCGCCGGCATCCAGATCGGTGACATCATCGTCTGGGATTTGAATGGCAACACCCGGCGCATCTTCATCGATCACCAACTCATGGTCACGGAAGTCTCTGCTCCGGGTTCCAATTGGGGTCACATCCGCGTCTCCTATCACACGTATGACCACACGAACCGTGCGATGGATGAGTACCAGGACTTCGTCGCGCCGGACGCACCAAAGGCCCGCCTCTATGTGTTCCACGTCAACTATGCGTCGTAGCAGTCTCTTGCCGATGCTGTTCGCGGCCAGCGCATCGGTGCCGTTCGGCGTGCTGCCACAGCCCGAAGCCAAGATGACCGGCTCGGCCCGCCAGTACATCGACGTGCAATGCCGAGCCGCGGCAATGAGCATCACCGATCCGAAGCTCGCGTCGAGTCAGCTCGTCGGACCGACGGACCGCAATTCGATGATCCCGATCGAGACACCGCCCCGCCAGGTCATCGAGTGGCACTACGGGCCGACGCCCGGACGGTACGTCGCCATCCTGGCAGCCACCCGCGCGAACGTTCCCGTGCAGATCAGGGTCGCCGTCGACCTTCGCAGACTCCCCTGTCGGTTGGCCGCCTGGCAGATCGTTCCGGCGGGCGGATGATTGCGTCGCCGATCGCATCCGTGCCGACCGCGGCAGTCCACGAAACGCTGGGCTCCTCGGATCAGGGGCTTTCCGCCGCGGAAGCGGCGCGTCGGCTCGCAGCCGTGGGGCCGAACGCGATGCCGAAGGCGAAGCACCGCTCGCTGTTGCGCTGGTTCCTCGGACAGTTCCTCGACCTCTTCGCGCTGATGCTGCTCGCCGCCGCCGGCCTGACGCTGCTGGCCTACCGGCTGCAGTCACCCCGTGACTCGGGCAACCTGCGCCTGGCACTGGCGATCGTGGCCATCGTTGTCCTCAACGCCGTCATCGGCTTCCTCCAGGAGTACTCGGCAGAGCGCACCGCAGAGGCGCTTGACGCCCTTGTGCCGCGCACCGCCCGTGTCCTGCGGGATGGACGCCTCGCCGAGATCGCCGCCGCGGAGATCGTCCCCGGGGATGTGATCGTCCTGGAGGCGGGAGACGCCGTCTCGGCCGACTGCCGGCTCGTCGAAGCTCACGAGCTGACGCTCGACAACTCATCGCTCACGGGTGAGAGCGATCCGGTCAGCAGGTCCGCTGCGCCGGCTGCTGCAGCCACGCCGACCGTCGAAGCGGCGAACTGCGCTTTCATGGGAACGACTGTGGTGCACGGCGGAGCGACCGGCGTCGTGTTCGCCACCGGGCCGTCGACGGAGTTCGGCCGCATCTTCACGCTGACCTCGACTGTGGAACCCGCCGACAGCCCGTTGCAGCGCGAGGTCGCGACGGTGGCGAAACGGGTCGGCGCCATTGCCGTCGTCCTCGGTGTCGGCGTATTCGCGTTGCGCCAACTCACGACCGCAGGTCCGGTGCTCGAGTCGTTCGTGTTCGCGCTCGGGGTGATGGTCGCACTCGTCCCCGAAGGGCTCCCGGCCACGATGTCGGTCTCGCTTGCGGTCGGGGTGCGTCGCATGGCCCGCAAGCATGCCCTCCTCAAGCGGCTCGTGGCCGTTGAGACACTCGGTTCGGCGACCGTCGTATGCAGCGACAAGACCGGAACGCTCACGCAGGCGGAGATGACCGTGCAGGTGGTCTGGGAGTCCGGCCGTCGCCATGACGTCACCGGCCTCGGCTACGGTCCGGACGGTTCTGTGCATGACCCAGCGACGGCACTCGACGTGCTGCGCATCGGGTCGCTGTGCACCAACGCACGCCGGATGCCGCCGGGCGAGGATGGCCGCTGGGGAATCCTCGGCGACACGACCGAGGGCGCGATCCTCGTCGCCGCGGTGAAGGCCGGGCTCGACCTCGAGGCGATCGAAGCAGCGTCGCCCCGGCTGACGGAGCTACCGTTCGATTCGGATCGCAAGCTGATGACCGTCGTCTGCGAGACCGGCACGGACATCACTGCGTTCGTGAAGGGTGCTCCGCAGGAGCTACTCGACCGTTGCGTGTCGGTCGAATGGAACGGCGACGTGGTCGACCTGTCCGTAGAGGTACGTGCACAGATCATCGCGACGAACGATGAATTCGCGATCGGCGCGCTGCGCGTCCTCGCGGTGGCCCGCCGAACGGTCAGCAGCGCCCACCCTGGCCCGGAGGAGGCGGAGAACCAGCTCACGTTCGTCGGGCTGGTCGGGATGATCGACCCACCGCGCCACGACGCGCTCGACGCCGTACAGGCATGCCGCCGTGCAGGGATACGCGTGATCATGGTGACCGGCGACTACGGACTCACCGCGGAGGCGATCGCCAGCCTGGTCGGCATCGTCACCGCACCGCCGGGCCTTGTGTTGTCGGGCGCAGAGATGGCCGCGATGGACGACAGCCGTCTACGCGAGGTGCTCGCGTCCCACGACGAGATCGTGTTCGCGCGGGTGAAGCCCGAACAGAAGCTGCGGCTCGTGTCGGTGCTGAAGGCGACCGGTGAGATCGTGGCGGTGACGGGCGATGGCGTGAACGACGCGCCAGCACTGCGTCTCGCGGACATCGGCATCGCCATGGGGATCGCGGGGACGGACGTTGCTCGGGCAGCAGCCGAGATGGTGCTCCTCGACGACTCGTTCTCGTCGATCGCGACGGCAGTCGAACGCGGACGGTCGGTGTACCAGAACATCCGCCGGTTCCTCGTCTACGTGTTCGTGTCGAACGTCGGCGAGCTCGTTCCCCTCCTGATCGCTGCAGCTGTCGGCTTCCCACTCGTCCCCCTCTCCGCACTCCAGGTCCTCGTGGTCGATCTCGGTTCGGATGTCATGCCCGCGCTCGCACTCGGTGCCGAACAACCCGAGCGTGGGCTCATGGACCGGCCGCCCCGCCCACGCACAGAGCGGCTGTTCTCGGGGGCCGTCCTCCGCCGGATCCTGTTCCTCGGGCTCATCCAATCGCTCGGCGTGGCCGTCGCGTTCTTCTGGAAGATCCACTCGGCACACCGCGGCTTCGACACGTTCACCATCCACGACCCTGTGTACCGGCAGGCCATCACGATCAGTCAGGCGGCGATCGTCGTCTCGCAGGTGTTCGTGAGCTT
>JAYTFI010000494.1:0-10331 GCA_043734485.1 Acidimicrobiales bacterium
GTCGTCTACTGCGCCGGCGGCGTCCGCAGCGCGTTCGCGGCGAAGACGCTCGGCGAGCTCGGCTACACGAACGTGCTCTCCATGGCCGGCGGCTTCGGCAAGTGGAAGAACGAGGGCCGCGACTGGAACATCCCGGCCGCCCTCTCGGCCGAGCAGCGCAACCGCTATCAGCGCCACCTGCTGCTGCCCGAGGTCGGAGAGAAGGGCCAGCAGAAGCTGCTCGACTCGAAGGTGCTCATGCTCGGCGCAGGTGGCCTCGGCTCGCCGTCGTCGCTGTACCTCGCGGCTGCCGGCATCGGCACGATCGGCGTGATCGACATGGACGTGGTCGACGCCTCGAACCTGCAGCGCCAGATCCTGCACAACACCGACCGCATCGGCGATCGCAAGGTCGACTCGGCCAAGAAGACCCTCACGCTGTTGAACCCTGATGTCAACGTCGTCACCTACGACCAGCGCCTCGGAGCCGACAATGTGCTCGACATCATCGACGGCTACGACATCATCGTCGACGGCACCGACAACTTCCCTACCCGCTACCTCCTCAACGACGCGTCGCTGAAGAAGAACATCCCGGTCGTGTTCGGGGCGATCTTCCGCTTCGAAGGCCAGGTGTCGATCTTCGACCCGTACAAGGGGCCGTGCTATCGCTGCATGCTGCCCGAGCCGCCCCCGGCCGAGATGGCGCCGTCGTGCGCCGAGGCCGGCGTGCTCGGCGTGTTGCCCGGCATCATCGGCTCGCTCCAGGCGATGGAGGCCATCAAGCACCTCCTCGGCCTCGGCGACACGCTGGCCGGTCGCCTGCTGACGTACGACGCGTTGGAGCAGTCGTTCCGGACCTTCAAGATCCGCCGCGACCCGAACTGCCCCGCCTGCTCGATCGACCCGGCCGACATCGTCATCGCCGAGTACGACGAGCTGTGCATGCCGCATCGGCACTGAGCTCACGGTCGCCGAGGCTGCGGCGTTCGACTGAACCGTCGGGTGAAGCGGAAGGGTCAACGCACCGGCTCGAAGCGCACCATCCGTGTTGCTGGATCGGCCCCGGTAAGTCGTACCCGCACGCGAGCGCCCGGTTCGGCGTCGCTGTGCGGAAGGCGGGCGCGAACTGCGGGTTCGGCGATGGTGATGGCTGCGCCGTCCTTGTTCGCGTCGACAACCACAGCATCGAACTCTTCGCCGACCCGGTCGCGCAGCAGGACCGCCTCGACGAGATCGAGGCACGCCCGGTCGATGCGCGCTGCGGTGCTGTCCGCCCGCTCCATCGTCGCGGGGAGCGCCGCGAGGCGATCGATGGACGCCGAGTCGGGGAACCCACCTGCGCTGAGGAGTACTGCGAGGTCGAGCACGTACCGGTCGGCGAGGCGCCGCAGCGGCGCAGTCGCATGTGCATACGGTGCCGCCATCGCCGCGTGCCATGGGCTGGTGGACAGAGGAACATCGGCCGCCGGTCGACCTCCGTGGAGCGAAGTGAACGCGTTGCCAAGAGGGCTGCGCCCCGGTCTGGTCGACGCCGCCATTGTCCCGTCCGGAGCCCGCTCGTAAAACCGGTATCGGGCGCTACCGCCGGCTCGTCGGACTGCGAGCTGCAGCGCGGCATGGCGCGGATCGATGGCGCTGAGCCGGGTGAGCATGGCGCGGAGCGACTCGTCCGGCGCCCACGCGATCCCGAAGCCGGCGGCGACCCGACGGAGCGACGCGATCTCCCGGACGTCGGGTTCGGCCAGGTCGCGGAAGAGCCCGACACCGCGTTGCACGAACAATGCCGCGACGGCCATGTTGGCCGAGAGCGACAGTGCCGCGTTCGCTCTTTCGGATGCCGACCGTGCCCGGAACTGCAGGCCGATGCCGGTCGGTGAGGTCGGATCATCGACGATCTCCTGCTCCGGCGGCTCGGCCTGCTGGGCGCCGCGGCGTGCGTCGCACTGGGCCGCGCGCCGGGCGAACTCGGCCAGTAGTGGCACGTCGCCCGGCTCGGTCGTCTCATAGGCGAGTTTCGAACGGCTGCGCACGATCGCGCGCTCGGCTCGTCGCAGCGTCGGTGTGCCGTCCGGCCCGATCGCAACGGTGAGCACCACGGCGGCACGATCACCGTCGGGGAGCAGGCTGGCCGCGGCCTCGGAGAGTGTGGTCGGGTACTGCGGGATTCGTCGGTGCGGAAGGTAGACCGTCTCGCCCCGCCGCCAAGCCTCTGCCTCGAGCGGCGATCCCTCGGCGATGACCGCAGCGACGTCGGCGATCGCGTACGACAGGACGAGGTCGGGACCGTCCGCGGCGATGGCGAAGGCCTGGTCGAGATCGATCGAGGTTGCCGGGTCCAACGTGACGAAGGGGATTTCGCGTACGTCGGTCCGTCCCCGGAGGTCAATGCCGGGATTGGCCGTTGCAGCTCGTCTTGCGTCCGCTTCGAGCTCGGGCGGGAACGCGGTGGGGAGCTCGAACTCCGCCACGATGGCGCCGAGACGGTCACGGAGCATCTCGGACGCGGCGACGGACGAGCGCATCCCGCGGGTCTAGTGCGAATCACTGTCCTGTCGCGGTTCGCCGTCGGCCCGCGGCGCCGCGGCGCGTCTACCCTCCGGCGGATGCCCCGACGACCGCACCCGGGATCGACACAGGGCCGGTGGGCGGGCACCTCGCCGGTGGCGGCCCTTGTGCTCGTCGCCTGCCTGCTGGGCGCGTGCGGCAATGCCGGCAACGGAGGGGCAGCCGACGGAGCCGGTGGAGAAGCGACGCCGACGGCAGTCGCTGCTGATCCAACGGCGACACCCGCCGACCCGGGCGACGACGTGAGCCGGACGAACCCGACTGCCGCCACCCCTTATTCATCAACTGTGGAGCCGCCAACCACGTCGGCAGTCCGGCTGGGCCGACCATCCATCCCACCGCTCGACCCGCCGGCGGCCGAAACGATCCCGCCGTTCGCCGACCCGGCCTCGGTCGCCCGGGCCGACCCGGCCCCCACCGCTGATGCAGCCGGCCGACCGATGTTCCCGCTCACCGGCCTGCCTGCGCCGTCAGCGACAGTCGCCGACGCACCCGTACTGGCCGTCAAGATCGACAACGCGGCCGCGGCCCGACCGCAGACCGGTCTCGACCGCGCCGACGTCATAATCGAGGAGGTCGTCGAAGGCGGCGTCACCCGGTTCCTGGCGCTGTTCCAGTCACAGGGCAGCGACCCGGTCGGTCCGGTCCGGTCGGTGCGTCCGGTCGACCCGGCCCTGCTGGCCCCGTTCGGCGGCGGGTTCGCGTACTCGGGTGGCACGAAGCGGTTCATCAATAACCTGCGGCGTGCGCCGATCGCCGATGTCGGAGTCGACCTCCTCCCAGCCGCGTACTTCCGGGGAACGCAGGCGAAGGCGCCCTACAACCTCTACAGCTCGACCTCGGTGCTGCGGGCCGCGATGGGCCGCGCGCGGGGGTCGGAGCGACCGTGGGACTACCTAGCCGCAGGCGCCGAGACCTGGTCCGCGGCCGGGGCGACCACCGTCACCGCGTACGACCTCACCGTGTCGACGGCAACGCGGGTCGCCTGGCGCTGGGATCCAGCGGCGAAGGTGTGGGCCCGTCGCACCAACGGGACCCTCCATGTCGTGCGCGGCGGGGGAGCGGTCACTGCTGCGAACGTCATCGTCATCCACGTGCCCTACCTCGACACCACGGCCACCGACGCCAGCCATGCGCCGGTCCCCGAGCCGGCCGTGCTGGGTTCCGGCGCAGCCACGTACCTCGTCGATGGCATGCAGGCCGAGGGCCGGTGGTCGAAGTCGGACGTTGCCGCACCGATGCGGTTCGCCGACTCGGGCGGCGCTGCGATCCGCCTCAGACGCGGGGTCACATGGCTGCTGCTCGCCCCGGCTGCGTGACGCTGCGCGGAGGTGCCGAGAAACCCGATCAGGGCTAGCCGGGCGGCGGTCGTACACTGTTTTGCATGAGCACGACCCTGCCTGCAGACACCCGCACACCTGGCACCGCCCGCGTCAAGCGTGGCCTCGCCGAGATGCTGAAGGGTGGCGTGATCATGGACGTCATGAACGTCGAGCAGGCCAAGATCGCCGAAGACGCTGGCGCATGTGCGGTGATGGCGCTCGAGCGAATCCCCTCGCGCATCCGCCGCGAAGGTGGCGTGGCGCGCATGAGCGACCCGCAGATGATCGAGGAGATCCAGGGCGCGATCCGCGGTGCCATCGGAGAGGGTGTCAGCATCCCCGTCATGGCCAAGGTGCGCATCGGCCACTTCGTCGAGGCCCAGATCCTCGAAGCCCTCGGTGTCGACTTCATCGACGAGTCCGAGGTCCTCACCCCGGCCGACGAGGCGCATCACGTCGACAAGTGGAAATTCAGCGTGCCCTTCGTCTGCGGTGCCACGAACCTGGGCGAGGCGCTGCGACGCATCAGCGAGGGCGCGTGCATGATCCGTTCGAAAGGCGAGGCCGGCACCGGCAACATCGTCGAGGCGGTCCGTCACCTGCGCTCGATCCTCGGCGACATCCGCAAGATCACCCAGGCTGATTCGGCCGAGCTGTACGGCTGGGCCAAGGACCTGCAGGCGCCGTACCAGCTCGTCACCGAGGTCGCCGAAACGGGAAGGCTCCCGGTGCCCCTGTTCTCGGCTGGTGGCATTGCGACGCCGGCCGACGCGGCAATGTGCATGCAGCTGGGCGCCGAAGCGGTGTTCGTGGGCTCTGGCATCTTCGAGTCGGCCGACCCGTCCACGGTGGCGAAGGCCATCGTCGAGGCCGTCACCCACTTCCAGGATCCGACGATCCTGGCGAAGGTCAGCCGTGGCCTCGGTGTGCTGATGCCGGGTCTCGAGATGGGCAAGCTCGAGGTCAAGTACGCCGACCGCGGCTGGTAAGGGGCCCTAGGCGCTCAGGCTGTCCCGCCGCCGTCCTGTCGCTGGCTGCCTCGCGCGAGTTAACTCTCGGGTTGAGAACCGAGCCCGGTGCACCGCCGGCCGTTCAACCGAAAGAGGCTGCAATGGCATTGCGAGACAAGCTGAAGGACCGTGTCCAACCGATGCTGGAGCCAGGCGAGCAGATCCAGCACGTGTTCATGGCCCAGACGGCGTCCCCCTACTGGGCCTTCATCAGTTACTGGATCCTGATCGTGAAGAACGGCTACCGCATCGTGGCGGTGACCGATCGGAACGTCGTGACGTTCAAGGCCGGTGGTTTCATGCCGTCGTCGCCGAAGTCGATCGTAAGCCGGGCGCCTCGCATGGCGATCGGCCCCCTCACCGGCAAGCTGTGGGGCACGGCCACAGTGGGCGGCGAGAAGCTCTGGATCAACCGGCGCTTCCACAGTGACGTTGCCGCCGCGAATGCGAGCATGGGCGCGTGACAGACCGCTCCCCGGGGGGATGGCTCCGGCCGCATGCCTCGCAGCTCGCGCCCGTCGACGATGTCGACGCGGTCGGGCGCGGGCACGTGGTCGGCGTGCTGGCCCTCCAGGGATCGTTCGCCGAGCACGGTGTCGCGCTGAGGCGCCTCGGTGCGGAGATCGTGGAGGTGCGTACGCCTGCGCACCTCGCCATGGTCGAGGCGTTGGCCATGCCAGGCGGCGAATCGACCACGATGTCGAAGCTCCTCACGACCTCTGGCCTGTTCGAACCGCTGGCCAAGCGCATAGCGGACGGCATGGCCGTGTTCGGGACGTGCGCCGGCATGATTCTCCTTGCTGATGAGGTGCTCGACGGGCGCCCCGACCAGCGGTCGTTCGGCGCGATCGAACTGGCCGTCCGGCGCAACGGGTACGGGCGTCAGATCGACTCGTTCGAAGCGGAACTCCACGTCAGCGGGTTCGACGAACCGTTCCGGGCGGTATTCATCCGGGCCCCCATGGTCGAGCGGGTCGGTGCCGACGTCGAGGTGCTGGCCGAGTACGGCGGGCGTCCCGTGCTCATCCGTCAAGGCGCGATCATGGCGTCCTCGTTCCACCCGGAGCTCACCTCCGACGTGCGCATCCACGCCCGCTTCCTCGAAACTGCGTTCTCGTCGCCGAACCTCAACACGACCGCGGCAGCCACTGCAACGACCACTCCCACTGGAGGGAACTGAACCATGTCCGGCCACTCGAAATGGGCGACGATCAAGCACAAGAAGGGTGCCGCCGACAAGGCCCGCGGCAAGCTTTGGGCAAAGCTCGTGCGGAACATCGAGGTGGCCGCACGCGAAGGCGGGGGCGACAAGGACGGCAACGCCACGCTACGCACGATGATCACGAAGGCGAAGGCCGAGCAGGTGCCGGCCGACAAGATCGACAACGCCATCAAGCGTGGCACCGGCGAGCTCAAGGCCGACCTGACGATGGAAGACATCATGTATGAGGGGTATGCGCCTGCGGGCGCGGCCCTGCTCGTGCAGGTGTCGACCGACAACCGCAACCGCTCCGGCTCCGACGTGCGTACGGCGTTCTCCAAGAACGGCGGGAACATCGCCGAGCCCGGTGCGGTTGCGTGGCAGTTCGCCCGTCGCGGCGTCGTCGCGGTGCCGAAGAAGCAGGGCGCGAAGACCATCACCGAGGACGACCTGATGCTGACTGCGGTCGACGCGGGCGCCGAGGACATCATCGACAACGGCGACGCGTTCGAGTTGCGCTGTGGCCCGACCGACATCGGCGCGGTGTGCCACGCACTCGGGGATGCCGGCATCCACTTCGATTCCGCTGACCGTCCGATGGTCGCCAACACGGTCATCTCGGTGACGAACGAGGGCGACGCCCGCAAGATCCTCAAGCTGATCGATGCGCTCGAGGACCTGGATGATGTCGAAGAGGTGTTCTCGAACTTCGATATCAGCGAGGAACTCTTCGCGGTGCTCAGTGCCTAGAGGTGCTCAGTGCCAAGAGGTGCTCAGTGCCTAGACCTGCCTAGACCCGCGCCCGCTCGGTAGGGTCGTCGGTGTGATCACTGACGTTCCTGGTTTTGCCGTCGGCCACTGGACCGACTCGCTGGCCCGGACCGGCTGCACGGTGGTGGTCGCGCCTGAAGGAACCGTCGGCTCGGGCGAGGTACGCGGCGGCGCCCCTGCGACGCGCGAGTTCGAGATGCTCGATCCGGTGCGGCGTGTGACGACGGTCGACGCCGTCCTGCTCACCGGCGGGTCGGCGTTTGGCCTGGCCGCGGCGGATGGGGTGATGGAGTGGCTGGAGGCGCAGGGACGAGGTGTGCCGACCGTGGGAGGACCGGTGCCGATCGTGATCGGCATGGGGCTCTACGACCTTGCCGTGGGTGATCCGAAGGTCCGCCCGGGAGCGGCGCATGGCCGGTTGGCCGCGGAAGGCGCGACACCACGACCGCACGCGGTCGGTGCCGTCGGCGCCGGAACAGGCGCGACGCTCGCCAAATGGTACGGACGCCTACGATCTGAGCCAGGCGGCATCTGCACCGCGACCCTCCGATCGGGTGAGCTGATCGTCAGCGCGCTCATCGCAGTTAATGCGGTCGGCGCGATCGACGACGGGACGACCGACGCCGACATCGGCCCGCCCCAGTTCGAGGCTCCGGAGCAGGAGACGTTCGGTAACACCACGATCGGCGTCATCGCGACGAACGCCGCGCTCGACAAGAAGGGCTGTCTGCTCCTCGCCCAGAGCGGGCATGACGGGCTCGCCCGCGCGCTGCTCCCGGCACATACCGAGGCCGACGGTGATGCGCTTGTCGCACTGTGCACGGGCATGGTCGAGGCCGACCTCTTCCACGTCCGGCTGCTCGCGCAGCAAGTGGTGACGCAGGCCGTCCGGTCGCTGCGCTCCCTCGACCGGCGGCCGGTGACTGTGGTGCGGTTACGGTGAGGTGATGGCCATCGGCGCAGGAGACATCGCCCCACCATTCACCCTCCCCGGAACCGGGGGCCGCGACTACTCCCTGTCGGATTACGCGGGGCGCAACGTCGTGCTGGTGTTCTATCCCGGTGACAACACACCGGTGTGCACGCTGCAGCTGAACGAATACACCCGCGAGATCGAGCAGTTCGGCCGTCTTGACGCACAGGTCCTCGCGCTCTCACCGCAGGACGTCAACAGCCACGAGAAGTTCAGCGAGAAGCAGGGTGGCTTCGCGTTCCCGCTCTTGGCCGACACTGACAAATCCGTCGGCCGGGCCTATGACATCCTCGGCCCGCTCGGGTTCTACCGGCGGTCCATCTTCGTCATCGGCGACGACGGGCGGGTCCGCTTCGCCCACCGCTCGGCGACGGGGATCACGTTCAAGAGCACCGAAGATATCGTCCGCGCGCTGCACTGAGGGTACGAGCTCGCTGCGGCCGGACCGACTAGGTTCTCCAAACGCATGTTCGTGCTCGGCATCGATCCCGGTCTGTCCCGCTGTGGCTTCGGCCTCGTGCGCCGTACTCGCCACGTCCACGAAGCAGTCGATCACGGTGTGCTGCAGACCCCGCCGACCGACGAGCTCCCCGCCCGACTCGCGGCGATGAACGCGCTGCTGCGCTCGCTCATCGCCACGCACCGGCCCGACGTGGTCGTGGTCGAGCGGGTGTTCTTCCAGACCAATGCCCGCACCGCCATGGGCGTCGCGCAGGCGAGCGGGCTTGCGCTGGCCGCAGCCCACGACGCCGGTTGCGGTATCGCCCAGTACACCTCGAACGAGGTGAAACTGGCCATCACCGGCTACGGCGGCGCCTCGAAGGATCAGGTGCAGCGGATGGTCCAGCGCATCCTCGGCCTCGCCGCGCTTCCGAAGCCCGCCGACGCAGCCGATGCGCTCGCCCTCGCGCTCCATCACCTCGCGATCGCGCCGCTGCAGTCGCGGGTCGGGAACGGTTCGGGGAACGCCGAGCTACGCGTCGCCTCCTCGGTCGGCGGCGCGGCCAATGCCACGGGCGGGCTCGGCAACGCCCGCATCGCCACATCGGCCGGCGGCGTACGGCTTGCCGGAAATGCGCCGGCCGGCAGCGGTGGAGCCGTCCGATGATCGGTTCGCTGCGGGGCACGCTCATCGACCGGTCAGCGAAGGGTGAGGCGCTGATCGAGGTGGGAGGCGTCGGCTACCTCGTCACGGTGTCGCCTTCCACGCTCGGCAAGCTCGGCGCGATCGGCAGTGCCGTGTTCGTGCACGTACACACCCACGTCCGTGAGGACGCGCTCGTCCTCTTCGCCTTCACGGCCCGGGACGAGCGGGCCTGCTTCGACGTCCTGTTGAGCGCGCATGGCGTCGGCCCTGCGCTCGCCCTCGCAATACTAAGCGCGCATACTCCTGATTCTCTGCGGACGGCCGTCGCCACCGACGACGTCGATGCACTCACTCTGGTGTCCGGCGTCGGCAAGAAGACGGCGGCGCGGCTGCTCATCGAGCTGAAGAGCAAGCTCGACGTGCTCGGCGGCGGCGACTACTCCGCGGCGATCGCCGCGGCCGGGGATGGAATGGCCGGTTCGGCGTCGACCGATTCGCGCACCGACGTTCGGGCCGCGCTCGCCGAGCTCGGCTACGGCGCTGAGGAAATACGACAGGTTCTGCGCACCCTGCCGAGCGAGGGCGACGCCTCGGCCCTGCTGAAGCGGGCGCTGGCCACTTTGGCAAGCGGGCTCTGACGTCCGATGAGCCGCGAATGAGTCGCGAATGAGCCGCAAATGAGTAATACCGGGCCCGCGATGCCGGACGACTTCGACGGCGACGGCGACTATGTCGAGACCCTCCGGCCCCGGACGCTCGCCGATTTCGTCGGGCAGCCGGAACTCAAGGAGCATCTCTCGATCGTGCTGGAAGCGGCCCGCAAACGCGGACAGTCGGCCGATCACCTTCTGTTCGTGGGCCCCCCTGGGCTCGGCAAGACGAGCCTGGCCGCCATCGTCGCCACCGAGATGGGCGTCGGGTTCCGCATCACGTCGGGCCCTGCGCTCGAGCGTGCCGGCGACCTCGCCGCCATCCTCACCAACCTGGCCGAGAACGACGTGCTGTTCATCGATGAGATCCACCGCCTGCCCCGCGTCGTCGAAGAGGTGCTCTATCCCGCGATGGAGGACTTCCAGCTCGACATCGTGCTGGGCAAGGGGCCGAGTGCCCGCAGCCTTCGTCTCGACCTTCCGCGATTCACGCTGATCGGCGCCACCACCCGGGCCGGGCTGATCACCGGGCCGCTGCGCGACCGCTTCGGCCACGTCGCCCGGCTCGACTACTACGGCGTGGGCGACCTCGAAGCGATCGTCGAACGCGCGGCGCGCATCTTCGACATCGACATCGTGCCTGAAGGCGCGCACGAGATCGCCCGCCGGTCCCGGGGCACGCCGCGCATCGCGAACCGGCTGCTACGGCGCATCCGCGACTACGCCGAGGTCCGCGCCGACGGGGTCATCGACATCGCCGCCGCCCGTGA
>JAYTFI010000495.1:0-2841 GCA_043734485.1 Acidimicrobiales bacterium
CGGGCGCAACCGAACACGGCCACTCCGAGGTAGATGGGGAGCACCGAGGTCGGGTTCCCCCGAACGACGAACAGCAGGAACACGACCGCAAGGGCCTCGGCTGCGAGCCCACAGGCCATGATGATCCGGCGGTCGTAGCGGTCGGCCAGCGTGCCGGTGATCGGGACGAGAACGGCGGTGGGCAGGAACTCGATCAGACCCAGCCAGCCGAGGTCGAGCTTGTTGCCCGTGATGTCGTACACGAGCACGCCGATCGCGACCGTTAGGGCGATGTGGGCGATCGAGGAGAGGAACATTGCCAACAGGGCCGAGCGGACGGCCGGCCGCCGGAGCACCTGTCCGGTCGTCCAAGCAATTGAGGTTTCGGACTCCGGACCGCTCACGGCTCCTCACTCCAGCGCCGGATGGACATCCGGGGACCGTACCGCGGCGCTGCGGATCCGCCGAGCTCCAACAATCGGATCACTCGACCTCGATGGGGTCGGAACGGGGCCAGTAGCTCGAGCATGCGCTCGTCGGTGCCGCGCGGCTCGCCGGCCAGGTTCCAGGCGACACCGTTCTTCAGGTGGTAGTCACCGACTGACACCGCGTCGGCATCGCCGAGCGCGATCTTGGCCACCTCCGCGGCCGACCATTCGCCCAAGCCGGGCAATGATCGTATGCGCGCATAGGCATTTGCCATTGGCATCCCGACAGCCTCCTCGAGTCGGTTCGCATAGGCGGCGGCCCGCCGAATCGTGTCGCTGCGCTTGCGCTCGACATTGCACGCATGGAACATATGGCTCGGTGTGTCGGCAACTACGCGAGGATCGAGGGGCAGGAGCAGGGCCGGGCAACCCGGCGGGCGGGGAGCGGGCTCGGCGAGGATGCGCTGCAGATCGCCGTTCGACGTCCGTGCCTCCTTGCCCGTCACCTTCTGTTCGAGGATCGTGGGGAGGAGCGCCTCCCACACGGCCATGGTGCACGGTGTCCGCACGTTGCGGTACAGCCGGTGCAGACGGACCAGTCCGTCATGGCCGGGCCTGAAGGCACCGTCGTCGTCATTGCCACCGACGAGGATCGGCGCGCGGTCGAGGAGCCACTGCGCGCCCGGTCCCCAGGCCCGTACGGTGATCGCGCCGCCCTGCTGCATCAGGTGCTGTGTGGCCGGGCCATCGGGGGTGCGCGTCGCCCGCCACACGCCGTCGGCACCGATACTCATCGTGCGGTCCCGACGGCCACGGGAGACGGGCGACAGGGTCCGTCGTAGGTCGGTCGGATGGGCCGGAGTGAAGACCCGTACGAGCGCGGTGCTCGTCAACGCAGGAGGCCGGTGCCCCGCAGGTGCGCCGTCTCGTTCAGCGCCCGCAGGCTCCGTTCGCCGCTGGACGCGGCCATCACCCGGTGGATGCTCGTGTACTCGGGATGGAAGAAGCCGACTGAGCCGGTGATGCCGAGGATGTGGGAGACGTACGCATTGATCACGCCGCCATGGCAGATGACGGCCACGCGCTCTCCCTGATGCGCGGCGACGATGCGCTCGAACCCGGCGATCACGTCACGATGGAACGCCTCAGGATCGCCCGCCCCGGTCCATTCTCCGCGCACCATGGCCTGCCACATCGGGTCGTTCGACGCCTTCAGTTCCTCGATCGGGATGTAGGCGGTCGACTCGCGGTCCCACTCGGCGATGCCTTCCTCGGTGAGGATTTCCAACCCGAACGCCTTTGCGAGGGGCTGTGCCGTTTCCTGCGCCCGGGCCATCGGCGAAGCCCAGATGGCGTCGATCCGCTCGCTGGCCAGGTACTCGGCGAGGCATTCGGCCTGGCGCCAGCCGCCGGGTGCGAGCGGCGGGTCGGCCGGCGTGTCGGGATTGACGATGCGCTCGGGCAGGCCGTGACGGATGATCAGGAGTTCCATGGCAGCGCGAGGCTACGGCCTCTTCACGAGACGCCGGCATGCACCAGCGCGTCGGCCCAGGAGGCCCGTTCCTCCAGGAGCTTGTGGTACCCCATGAGGCCGCGGACCTTGCTGACACCGAGTGCGCCGATGAGCCGTTCGCCCCGTCGGTAGAGCGCCAGCCATGACGCATCGGCCGGGTCGCCGTCGACGACGCGGACCTCGTCGAATCCCGTCGCGCGGCCGAGGAACTGGATCTTGTGCTTGTACTGGTCGCTCCAAAAATAGGGCACCGGAGCGAACGGGGCATCGTCGCCCATGATTGTGCCCGCGGCATGCGCGCCCATGTCGGCTGCGTTCGTCCAGTGTTCGACGCGCATCAGCTCCGGCGCGGCCGGGTTGTCGAGGGCGGGGAACAACCGGTTCGGCCAACGTGCGATGTCGCCGGCCGCGACCACGCCGTCGACCGGTGTCCCGGTCTCGTCGAGGGCGCGGCAACGGTCATCACAGCGGACACCGTCGTCGACCCAGACGCCGCTCGACGCGAGCCACTCCACGTTCGGTGACACGCCGATACCGACGACGACTACGTCCGCCGGGACTCGTTCCCCGTCATTCAGGACCACCGCGTCCGGTTCGATCCGTGCGATCTGCACGGAGGTGCGCAAGGTGACCCCGTTGCGTGCGTGCAGGTCGCCGCACGCCCCGCCCATGAGGTCGCCGAGCTGACGGCCGAGGGGCGTCGGGAGCGCCTCCAGGATCGTGACGTCGCAGCCCCGGCCCTTCGCCGTTGCCGCCACTTCGCCCCCGACGAACCCGGCACCGACGACGACGACCCGCCGACCTTCGGTGAGCTGCCCGCGAAGGCGCAACGAGTCGGCAAGCGTCCGCAGCACATGTACATGCGCCATTCCTTCGGTGCCCGGGAGGTGGCGGACCCGAGTGCCGGTGGCGATGACGAGC
>JAYTFI010000496.1:0-5604 GCA_043734485.1 Acidimicrobiales bacterium
GGCCTCGCGGTGTAGTCGGCGTCGACCTTCATCAGCGCGCTGGGCGCGAAGACCTTGTCGGTGATCTCCGTCCCGGCGCGGTCGAAGGCCTGCAGGCCGACGCCGCGGAAGGGCGGGAACAGCCTGGCGAAGTCGAAGTCCTTGTGCGCGATGGTCCCGTCGATCTGCTCGTAGTGCACGCAGCCGGGCGCGACTTCGGTGACGTGCGCCTGGAGGATGACCTTGATGTCGCGTTCGTGGAAGAGGCCCTTCATCCATTGCTGGCTGGTCAGTGACCGGCTCCCGGAGGCGAAGGTCATGCCGCCGACGCCGACGCCGACGCCGACGCCGACGCCGAAGTCGCCGAAGTCGCCGAGCTCGTGCTCGTGCTCGTTGGTGAGGTGACGACCTCCGCAAAGTCGCGCACGCCGCGCTCGCGCAGCACGTGATCGACGTTGAACACGTACTCGAACGCGGCACCTTCACATGTGCAGCCACCGTGGTCCATGCCGATCACGAGCGTCTGAGGTTGTCCGGGTCGCAACCGGTCGACGACCTTGTCGAGTACGGCCGAGGCCTGGGCGGCGTGGCCTGATGTGCACACCGACATCGAGTTGGCGTCGGGTCCGAGGCCGGGGGTGAGGTCGAAGCGGAGCTTGGGGCCGGTGGCGTTGATCAGGTAGTCGTACCGGAGCCGGTCCGTGGGGCCCTCGCGGCCTGTTCCGGTGAACACGATGTCGACGGCACCAATCGGATCGGCGGCGTCGCCTTCCGGCCTGATGGCCACCGCCTTGGCCTGATGAAACGTGATCCCTTGGCGCTTGTAGATCGGGGCGAGCGGGAACGGGACCTGCTCCGGTGTCATCTTGCCAACGCCGACCCAGATGTTGGGATCCAGTTCCACGTCGAGTTCGGCGAGACCACGATCACCTCGTGCGCCTTGCCGAGCCGTCGATGGAGATGCAACGCCGCCGTGTGACCCGAGACTCCTGCGCCAAGCACAACGATGCGAGCCATGTTCGACCTCCACTTCGAATCCTGCGTGTGACGGTCAACGCACGACAGGGTCACAAGTCCCCTCTTCATACCCGTGGGGGGTACATAGGATCGACGTCCCGCCGGCTGCAGTGACGAAAGATGGTACCCGTGGGGGTATATCGCAAACGGGGCGTGATTGACTGCTCGTAGGGCCGTACTGCTCAGGTGAGCAGTGCAAGGCCGCATGTCCGCAACAGCACGACCGAGGCAGCCCGCTCTCACCTGGCGCTGTCTGAACATGTTCGAAATATACCAGTGGGGGTATACGTTCCCTTAGAGGACAGGCCGCGCACGGTGCCGGCCGAAAGGATGATGATGACCGCTCTCGTGCATGCCGATACCGAGCAGACGTTCCAGGAGCAGGTGCTCGACGCCAAGGTCCCCGTGATCGTCGACTTCTGGGCCGCGTGGTGCGGACCATGCCGCATGGTCGCCCCAGAGCTCGACGCCCTCGCTGCCGAGTACGGCACCGCGATCAAGATCGTGAAAGTCGACGTGGACGCCAATCCGCAGGTCGCAGCCCGTTACGGCATCCGCGGCATCCCGACGATTGGCCTTTTCGAGAGCGGAAGCATGACCAAGCAGATCGTAGGAGCCCGTCCCCGTGCGGCGATCGAGATGGAGCTCGGCCTCAAAACGTTCCGCTCGCAGACGACCACATAGCCACCGTCGCCACGCGCAGTCGTGGGGAACCCC
Source organism: Acidimicrobiales bacterium (assembly GCA_043734485.1). Taxonomy (GTDB): domain Bacteria; phylum Actinomycetota; class Acidimicrobiia; order Acidimicrobiales; family JANYDT01; genus JAYUDQ01. The sequence goes on from JAYTFI010000496.1 coordinate 1,714, forward strand.
CGGCATACCGGGCACAACCCCCTACGGTCACGCAAACGCCTCAGAAGGAGCACGATGAGCCAGAACGAATCTCTTGGTCGAACGGTCCGAGATGCAGCTTCCTGGGATGAGCGCTATCGCACGAAGCGCGAGGTGAGCCACCGGGAACCGAACCAGTTCCTTGCGGGTCAGATCGAGGGTTTGATGCCGGGGCGTGCGCTCGATCTCGCGTGTGGGGAAGGTCGAAATGCGGTCTGGCTGGCCACGCGGGGCTGGAACGTGACCGGCGTCGACTTCTCCACCATCGGCCTCGAAGGGGCGAAGAACCTCGCCGCGTCGAGCGGCGTGACGGTGCGGTGGGCCTGTGCCGACGTGACGCGCTGGCACTCGGACACGACGTTCGATCTCGTGCTGGTGGCCTACCTACACCTCCCTGAGGTGGAGAGGCGGATGGCGTTCGTCAACGCCGCCCGCAGCGTCGCTCCGGGAGGGACGCTGCTCATCGTCGGTCACGATCTCGACAACCTCACGAACGGCGTCGGCGGTCCGCGCAGCCCGCTCGTGCTGTACACCGCGGACACCGTTCGGACGGATCTCGAATCAGCGGATGTCCCGAACCTGACTGTTGATGCCGCCGAACGAGTGGAGCGTCCGGTCGAGACCGACGCCCGCACGGTGAACGCCGTCGACTGCCTGGTGCGCGCCCATCGGCAACGATGAGCGAACGGGTAGAAGACCCGTACAGCAAACGGAAGGTACCCTGTGGGGTATGTGTAGACGAGTGATGTGCAAGGAGTGCAAGCGTCCGACATGGTCAGGTTGCGGGGCCCACGTGGAGCAGGTCCTTCGAGATGTCCCCCGAGCCGAGCGCTGTCAATGTGCCTCGGCCGTGAGGGGGCCCGCCCAAGTGGGGGCGAAGCGTTCGTTGATGGGTCGCCTGCTCGGTCGCTGAACGACAGCTTGAGCGTGGCGTCGCGTCACGTCAGCGTCCGGAACACCTTCACCAGGTTCTGCTGATCGAACGCGTAGCCGTCATCGGTGGGTGTGGCGAGCTCGTGGAAGCGGTCGATGAAAGCAGCACGTGCCGCGCGCATCCGTTGCGCGCGAGTTGGGTCGACGCCGACCACTCGCGCTGCCATGGCGTCCGCGTCGGCGTATCGGGACCGGCTCATGTACGAGCGCTCTGCAACGAGCTCGAATCCCACGGAGGGAGCCTGATCGAGTGCGACCTGCGCAAATGCTCGGACCTCGGTCTCGTCGTCGATGAGTTTGACGACTTCGTGGTTGGGACCGTCGGCCACTGGCTCGACGACGTACAGGAGGCCGCCGGGATGCAGCACGCGGTGTGCCTCGCGAAGCGCGTCGAGCATCGACGCGTGTGGGACGTGATGCAACGAGTAGGAGAAGACGACGACGTCGGCGTCGCCGTCACGACACGGGAGGTCCTGGGCGACGCCTTCGAGATAGGCGTGCGCGTGATCGGGGTCGGCCTTGAGAGCGGCATGCAGCATGGCCTCGCCGCACTCCACACCGACGACTTCGGCTCCCTGGCTGCGCATCCAGCGCACCAGTTCACCCGACCCGCTCCCCACGTCGATGACCCGGCGATCGTGAAGCTCGACAAGGCTGGCGAGGACGTCGGTGTGCGTGCGATAGGCAACGTCGGAAGGGCTCATAGACGCGCGTTCTAGCAGAGCCGATGCCGTTGCCGGGCGGACAGCATCAACTGCACACCGCGAACCTGACCTTCGATGCGCTTCAGTCGGCGGATGGCGTTGGCAACGGTCGTGTCTTGGATGTCCATCGTCCAGCCCCTCTGAAAATACCCACTGGGGGTATCATACATATACCCCCCAGGGTATAGAAAGAGTTAGTTGGGGCCCGGGTTGCACCGCCCTCGCAGCGACTCCTGGATCGGCGACATCGGGTATTCGCCCACCGTCGTGCGCAAGCACCACGTCGTGATCGTGGTTGGCGCCACGGCGATGGGCCTCCAGTCGGTCGCGGTGCGGCGCGTCGGCCGGATCGCGGTGTCAACGACGGATGGGACGGGTGCCTGTGCTCACAAGAGGTGAGTGTGTGCCAGCACTTCGCGGCCGAGGAACCAGGTCGCGAACACGATCAACAACAGCCCGAACGCGTTCCGAAGCGACGCCGCCGGGATCCGTCGCGAGAGGTTGGCGCCGATGGACGCGCCGGGGATGAGGCCGAGTGCGAAGAGTCCGCTGACGTTCCAGTTGATGTCGCCGATGAGGGCGTGGGTGACGAGCGTCGGAATGGTCAGCGTGCTGGCGACGACGAGGCTGGTGTCGGTTGCGGTGCTCATGGAGAGACCGACCGAGAGCAGGAACAGGGGGACGAGCAAGAATCCGCCGCCGTTGGCGAGCAGTCCTGAGGCGAACCCGATCGCACCGGCTGCGACGGACAGCTTGATCGGGTGCTCGTGGGCCCATGGCGCCCGACCGCCGGTGGCTGGGGTCGGGGCGAGCACCCGGATGCCGACGAGCAGCAGCACGACGCCGGAGATGATCACGAGGATAGGACCGCCGACGAGTCGACTGACGAGTGCACCGATGATCGCCGCGGGAAACGCCGCCGCGACGGTGCGCTTGGCGACCCACCAGTCGACGTTGTCATGTCGTGCATAGGACATGGCGCCGCTGATCGAGCTCGGCAGCAGCGCCGGGAGCGGCCCCACCACCGCCGCCATGGCAGGTATCCCGATGAGCGACAGCACGGGGGTGGCGAACGCTGAACCCACACCGAAGAGGCCGTAGAGCACACCGATGACCAGGCCGCTTGCCGCCACGACGTAGCTGGAGGTCACCTCTGCATTGACACAGGTGGCGTTGGTTCCCGTCCAGGACCAAGTCCTCATGGGACCGATAGCGTCTGCCTATGGATGTTCGTCAGTTGAGCTACTTCGTCGCCGTGGTGGACCACGGTGGCTTCACGAAGGCTGCGGCTGCCGTCCACGTCGCACAGCCGTCGATGTCGGTGTCGATGGGCACCCTCGAGGCCGAGTTGGGTGTCGAGCTCTTCGAGCGGGTCGGTCGCTCGGTGCGGCTGACTGCGGCGGGGTGGGCGCTCGTCGAGCCGGCGCGGCAGGTGTTGCGAGATCTCGAACACGCGAAGGCTGCCGTCGCTGCGGTCCGTGGCGTGGCCGGCGGTCGACTCGATGTCGTGTGCCTTCCGACGTTGGCGTGGTCGCCTGTCGGTGAGCTCGTCGGCTTGTTCCGGCGCGCCCATCCTGACGTTGCGGTGCGGATCTCCGAGCCGGACGATCCGGCCGGGCTTGCGGCCGTCGTTCGTTCCGGTCGCGCCGATGTCGGTTTCACGGAGTTGCCTGTCGAGGCCGGTGATCTCCTCGAGATGGAGCTCTCGTCGCAGGAGTACCTCGCCATCGTGCCTCGGTCGTGGGGCATGTCGGAGGTTGTGCCAATTACCGAGTTGGCGATCCGGCCGCTCATCACGACACGGAAGGGCACGTCGTCTCGTCGGCTCATCGACGCGGCGTTCCGGGGTGCCGGCGTCACGCCCATCGTCGCGGTCGAGACCGACAACCGCGAGGTCATCGCACAGATGGTCCGCGCCGGGGCCGGCTACTCCATCCTCCCGCGGACCGTCGTCGAGCGGATCGCAAGTGCCGACGAGCGGGCGCTTCGGCTCGAGACGCCGATCACGCGACGAGTCGGCATCATCCACCGTCGGGGAAAGGGCTCGCCGGCGGCGTGCTGCGCGAGGGTCGCTGGCAGGATCAGCCCGGCGTTCGCGACGAGATTGTCGTCATCGAAGATCACTGCAACCGTGTCGAGACTGCGCGAAGCTCGCATCTGAAAGGTGCCCTCCTGGGACGCTGAACGGGTAGGTGTCGTAACCCCCATTCTCGCAGCTCAGCGGGCACTTTTCGCG
>JAYTFI010000497.1:0-3848 GCA_043734485.1 Acidimicrobiales bacterium
CCCCCGGCCACGCCGGTCACGCCCGCGGGTAGCAACGACACGCCCCGCTCGATGAGCGCCCGTTTCGCCCCCGCATCGACCCGCAGCACACCTTCGCTATCGCCGGCGAAGGCGATCCACAGCTTGCGGGCCGACAGCTTGCGGTCGTGCGCGCCCACATGTGTCCCCGTGCCGGGCTTCCCGGCAACGGCATCGATCAGTGCCGACGGCGATGTCGACCCGGCGATCACCGCACGCACCCCCGACCATGAGGCGATCTTCGCGGCCCGCAGCTTCGACGCCATGCCACCGCTCCCCCGAGCTGAGCCGACGGCTCCTGCGGCCGCCTCGAGCGCATCGGTCACCTCGTCGACGTGCTCGATCAGGGTGGCCGTCGGATCACTACGCGGGTCACCCGTGAAGAGGCCGGCCGTGTCGGTGAGCAGCACGAGCACGTCAGCGGCCACCAGGTGGGCGACGAGGGCGGCGATGCGGTCGTTGTCGCCGAAGCGCAACTCGTCGGTGGCGATCGCATCGTTTTCGTTGACGACCGGCACCACGCCGAGATCCAGCAGCCGGTTGAGCGTGTTGCGGGCATGCAGGTACTGGCGGCGGTCGAAGAAGTCGTTCGGTGTGAGCAGTACCTGGCCACTGATGAGGCCGACGGCAGCAAAGGCCGAGTCCCAAACGTGCATCAGCCGACTCTGACCGACGGCCGAAACAGCTTGCAGGGTCAGCACGTCGGTCGGACGGCGTTCGCCCATGCCGAGCGCTTCGAGCCCGGAGGCGACGGCCGCTGAAGTCACCACCACGACCCGATCCCCCGCTCGGCGCAACTCCGCGACCTGGCCGCATACGCGCCCGATTGCATCCACCGATATCACGCCACGCTCGTCCGTCAGCGACGATGTTCCGATCTTGGCCACCACCATCGACACGGCCGAGAACTCTATGTCCCTGCGGGGCGCGATCAACTTCGTACGGCGACGGCGTCCGGCCGGAGACAGCGCGTTCGAGGTACGCCCGGAGCTACCTCCCTCGCGCGAGGACCAATCGCTAGGCTGCGTCCGACAGAGCGTCTCAGTGCTGGGTCGGGAGAGTTCAATGCCTGTCCACCATCACCGTCCGAAGGCTACGAAGGTACTTGCGGTAGCGATGCTCGCGATGGTTTCCGTCGCCTTCGCAACTCCGATCGAGCTGGCCAGCGCCAAGCCCAAGAGCCGTTCGAAGATCATCGACCTGTCGGCGCCGACCAGGTACGTGTTGTCGATTAGCGGGAACTTCACAGAAAAAAATGGTGACGCCTTCGACACGGGGACGATCGATGCTCCGTTCGTTTTCATCAACATCGTCCAGGCGGGAAAAGACAGGTTCGCGATGCTTGAGCCTGGCAAAGCCAATCCGAACGAGCCTCCCCACGGCAAGATCGTCGAACATTTTTTTCTCCAAGGAACTTGCGAGAAGAGGGGCCTCGTCGTCCTGGACCTCGGGATTTTCCCGCTTACCGGAGTTCCCATTGATGTGCCGAAGGACACCTTATCCGGCCTGCTGTCGAACGAGGAGGCGACCTCCGAGCCGACCCCCGATAATTCCTTGGAGGCACTCACGAAAAACAAATTTAAGAACGCGCCTGCCGGGAAAGTGGGCTTCCGTGTTATCGGGTTCCCTGTGATTGACGAGGCGAACAAGTTCATGTGCGACGTGAAGGATGCTGACGGAAGAAGCGTTGTAAAAAGGGAAATGACACTGCTCGGTGGGTGGGGCGTCACAACCCTCGTTGCGGCGGGCGAACTCATCTTTCCGGTCGGCGGGGGAACTGTCGTGCGCGGCTCGCAGGTCAACCCCACCTGGAAGCTCACATTCGTGCTCAAGAAGGCCTGAAGCCGGCCGGAGCGAAGAGGGCTATTCGAACGCGAAGGTGAAGTCGGCGATGTGCACGATGTCTCCCGAGTGTGCGCCGGCGCGGGCCAGGGCCTTGTCGACGCCGATGCGGTCGAGCTGGCGGTGCACGTGCTCGAGAGCGAGGAAGTTGCCGATGTCGGAAACGGCGACCGCCCGCTCGACGTTGCGGCCGTGCACGGTCCAGGAACCGTCGTCGTTGCGGGTGATGCGCACGCCCTCCTCCTCGGGCCGGTGCACCACGAAGGTGTCGGCAACGGGCTGCTGCGCACGGGCCTCGGCCACCAGCGGGACGAGTGCGGCGACGAGATCACGCACGCCGATGCCGGCCATGGCGCTGATGCAGAGCTTCGGGCAGCCATCCAGAAGTTCGGCGAACTCCTGGCCACCCTCCACTGCGTCGAGCTTGGTGCCGACGAGGAGGCGTGGCCGGTCGAGCAGCTCGGGCCGGTAGGCGCCGAGCTCGTGGAGCAGCACCGCCTCCTGCTCGGCCGGCGTCGGCCCGCCGATGTCGACGGCCGAGAGGTCGAGCAGCACCAGCAGCACTCGGGCACGCTCGATGTGGCGCAGGAACTGGATGCCGAGGCCTTTGCCGTCGCTCGCACCTTCGATGAGGCCGGGGATGTCGGCCATGATGAACTCGAAGTCGCCACGGGGGTCGAGCGGCGTACCGAACCGTTCGAGGCGGACCACGCCGAGGTGCGGCTCCAACGTTGTGAACGGGTAGGCCGCGATCTTCGGCTTAGCTGCGGACACGGTTGAGATGAGCGTGCTCTTGCCTGCATTCGGGAAGCCCACGAGCGCGACGTCGGCCATCAACTTGAGTTCGAGGTCGAACCAGAACTCCTCGCCCACCTCCCCCTGCTCGGCGAAGTTCGGGGCGCGGCGCTTGTTCGAGAGGAAGCTGGCATTGCCACGGCCACCACGGCCGCCGCGGGCGGCCTGCCATCGATGGCCTTCGGTGGCGAGGTCGGCGATGATCTGCCCGTGCCGCTCCTTCACCACTGTGCCGACCGGGACGGCAACGACGAGGTCCACACCCTTGCGCCCGTGCGCCGCCTTGCCCTTGCCGTGTGTGCCGGCCTCGGCGGCACGGTGCGGATGGTCCCGGTAGCCGATGAGTGAGGCGACGTTGCGGTCGGCAACGAGCCAAATGTCGCCACCGGGCCCACCGTTGCCGCCTTCCGGACCGCCTCGGGGGACGAAGGGCTCGCGCCGGAACGCCACGCATCCCGCGCCGCCGTCGCCGGCCTTGACGTGCATCTGTGCTTCGTCGACGAACACGCTCATCAGCGAGTCACCTTCACCTTCATGCCATCTGTGCGCGAAACATCCGTGTACATACTACTTACCTGGGGGAAGAACCGAGTCCGGACGCGACGAGAGCCGGTCGACGCGACCGGCTCCACGTTCGATACCCGTCGAGACGGGCACGTTCTTGCCCTTGGTCAGGCGTCGGGGGTTCCCGCTACGGCCGGGGCCGGTGCAGGCACGACGCTGACGAGCTTGCGGCCCTTGCGCTCGCCGAACTGCACGAGACCGTCCGTTAGGGCGAACAGCGTGTCGTCCTTGCCTTTGCCGACATTGACGCCGGGGTGCACGGCCGTGCCGCGCTGGCGAATGATGATCGATCCGGCAGTCACGGCGGAGCCGCCGAACACCTTCACGCCGAGGCGCTGGGCGTTGGAGTCACGGCCGTTGCGGGTTGAGCCGCCGCCTTTGGTCTTTGACATGGGAGTTCAGCTCCTGGTTTCGAGCAGCTCGGGGATCAGGCCGTGATGGCGGTGATCTGTACCGACGCGTACTTCTGGCGGTGACCCCAGCGGCGCTGGGCGCGGGCCTTCGACTTATACATGTAGCCCGTGATCTTCGGGCCGGCACTGCGGCCGACGACCTTCGCAGTCACCGTGGCACCGGCAAGTGCCGACGGCGATGACACGACGGTGGCTCCATCGACCACGAGCAGCGGG
>JAYTFI010000498.1:0-2947 GCA_043734485.1 Acidimicrobiales bacterium
CTGCTTCAGCTTGGCGACATCTCCATTGGCCCCGTCGATGTACAACTGCACGACGGCCCGGACGTCGTCGAGATCTTTGAAGTAGTCAGACATTTTCACTCCTGTGTTCAGCGCGGACGCCTGTTCGTCCGCACCTGATACTGACAGTGCCGGCCCTGCTCTTCCATCATCTCGATCGCACCCGGGAGACATCCGAGCGTAGGGCGATGTAACCGGGCAGACTGTCCCCGAGTCGGAATACCCAACGTGTCACCAGTTGGGGGTCGACGCGGAACGAAAGAGGTCCTCACCGCACATGGCTGACACGTTGGCGTTCACGTTTCCCGGGCAGGGCTCTCAGAAGCCCGGGATGGGCCAGCCCTGGGTCGATCACCCCTCGTGGGAGCTCGTGTCCGATGCCTCCGACGTCGCCGGCCGTGACGTTGCCAAACTGCTGCTCGACGCCGACGCGGACGAGCTGAAGCTGCCCCGCAACACGCAACTGGCGACGTTCATGCTGTCGATGGTCGTCCTCGACGCGGTCGAGCGGGTCGGCATCTCCCCCGCGATGGCCGCCGGTCACAGCCTCGGCGAGTACACAGCGCTGGCCGCGACTGGCACTTTGAGCTTCGAGGACGGCGTGCAACTGGTATCGATCCGGGGCGAGGCCATGCAGGCCGCGGCCGACCAGAATCCCGGCACGATGATCGCCCTGCTCGGCATCGAGGAGGCCGACGCGGAATCGGCCTGCCGTCGAGCGGACGGCGACGCATGGGTGGCGAACTACAACGCGCCGGGCCAGATCGTCATCGCCGGCGAGGTGGGCGCTCTCGAGCGGGCCAGCGCGGCGGCGAAGGAACTGGGCGCCAAGCGGGCCGTACAGCTCGCGGTCGGCGGCGCGTTCCATACGCCGTACATGGCACCCGCTCGCGAACGCCTCCGTGAGGCCATCGCCCGGGCCACGCTGCACGACCTCGAGATCCCCGTCTACGCCAACATCGACGCCCGATCCCACCAGGCCGCAGCCGACTGGGCCTCGCTGCTCAGCGCCCAACTCGTGTCGCCGGTCCGCTGGCGCCAGTCGGTGCAGAACATGGCCGATGCAGGGGCCACGACCTTCCTCGAGCTCGGCCCCGGCAATGTGCTGACCGGCATGGTGAAGCGGATCGTGCCCGATGCGCGCGGCATCACCATCGGCGTCCCCGACGATGTCGACAAGCTCCTGGAGCTGCTCAACGGCGGCACGACGCCTTTGCTTGCCCGCCATCACGAGGGCGAGCACCTCTCCATGGGCGTACGCATGGTCGTCAGCCCCGCGGCGGGCGTCTTCCAGCCCGAGACCGGGTCCGTCGTCGGCGCCGGCGTCACGGTCGGCGGCCTCCTCGGGCGCATCGGCGACACCGACGTGCGCTCGCCCTTCGCCGGTGCCATCAGCGGGATGATGGCCATGGCCGGCGAGCGAGTCACCTCGGGGCAGCCGATCGCGTGGCTCGATGTCCACTGAGCTGTTTGGCGGCGGGGCCCGCCTCCGCTGCGCTTCGGCACCCGCCGCACCTGCGCCACAATTTCGGCGCGAGCCACGGCGCGGGCCGCGGCCGATTACAACTCGCAACACCGCACTGCATCAAGGCAAGGAGACCTCCTCATGAGCAAAGGTGGCGTGATCACCGGTTGGGGTACCGCTCTTCCCGACGGCATCGTGACCAACCACGATCTCGAGAAGACGATGGACACCAACCACGATTGGATCGTCGAGCGCACCGGCATCCACGAGCGGCGTTGGAGCGACCGCGGCCCGGGCGATCTGGGCGCCGAGGCCGCCCGCAAGGCGATGGACATGGCCGGCCTGGGGCCGGACGACATCGACCTCATGATCCTGGCCACGTGCAGCCCGGAGTACATCCTCCCGGGATCCTCGGCCATCACCCAAGAGCTGCTCGGCCTGAAATGCGGCGCATTCGACCTCGGCGCCGCCTGCTCGGGCTTCATGTACAGCCTCGTCACCGCGCACGGCTTCCTCAACATGGGCATGAACCGCATCCTCGTGATTGGCTCCGAGCAGCTCAGCCGCATCATCGACAAGACCGACCGGGGCACGGCGATCCTCTTCGGCGACGGTGCCGGGGCCGTCGTCCTCGAGGCCAGTGAGGGCGAGGGCGAGCTGCTCGGCTTCGACCTCGGCGTCGACGGGTCTGCGGTCAACATCCTTTACACGCCGCATGACGGCTGGACCACGATGGACGGTCGTGAGGTCTTCCGACGGGCCGTGCGGGCCATGGTCGATTCGGCCAACCTCAGCCTCCAACGGGCCAAGATGACGATGGACGACATCGACTGGGTCATCCCGCATCAGGCCAATCGGCGCATCATCGAGGCTGCCGTCAACCGGCTCCACTGGCCGATGGCGCGCACCAGCACCACCGTCGAGACGAACGGCAACACCTCGGCCGCGTCGATCCCCCTTGCGCTGGCCGACGAGCTCGACCACGGCAACATCAAGCCCGGCGACAACGTGCTCATGTGCGGTTTCGGCGCGGGAATGACGTGGGCCAGCGCCGTACTGCGCTGGGGCGGTGTCCTGCGTCCCGACGGCCATGGCGCGGCGTACCACGCGGCCCAGTCGGCGGCTGCCGTCACGGGCGCATGATCCCGGCGGACAACGATCCTCCCGGCGAGTCGCGGCTGCGTCCCAACCGCGTCGCGCTCGCCGGGCAGGGGCCGCGATGAGCGCCCGGGTCGTGCTCGTCACCGGCGGAGGGCGTGGCATCGGGCTCGCGATCGCGCAACGTTTCGCTGAGCTGGGTGACAAGGTCGTCGTCACCATCCGCACTGGCGACGCACCCAATGGGCTCCACGCGGTGCGATGCGACGTCACAAATGCCGACGAAGTCACGTCCGCGTTCAAGCAGATCGAGGCCGAGCACGGCCCCGTCGAGGTGCTCGTGGCCAATGCCGGGATCACCAAGGA
>JAYTFI010000499.1:0-2909 GCA_043734485.1 Acidimicrobiales bacterium
CATGGGCACTGGTGGGAGAACTCGGCGATGGACGAACTGCACTGGCTGCGACCGCTCGACAATCCGGCCTATCTGGCGGGCGGGCAGCATTACCAGGCGGTGTGGCCGCTGTTCGCCGCCCGGTATGGCGATCGGGCCACGGCATCGGCGATGGACTGCGCCGAGCGCTTCGGCCCTCAGCTGGCGGACTACTACGTGTGGATCGCGGCGAACCGGCCGATGACAATCGGTCATGCCGACCTCCGGCTCGACAACGTGTTCTTCGACCATCCGGCCGGCACGCCGGTGATGCTCATCGACTGGCAGCTCACGGTCCGCAACGTGGGCGCCTACGACGTGAGCTACTTCATCGTGCAGTCGTTGCGCACCGAGGACCGCATTGCGCACGGTGAGGCCCTGCTGCGGCGGTGGTATGACGGGCTGCTCGCGGCCGGCGTGACCGACTACTCGTGGGAGGACGCCCGCGCCGACTACCGACGCTCGATCCTCTTCCAGCTCGCCATCTCCGTGGTGGGCAGCTCGATGGAGCCGGGCAACGATCGCGGCCGACTGCTCTTCGACACGATGGTGCTGCGGAATCTGGCTGCGATCGACGACGAGAATGCGGCCGAACTGCTGCTGCGCTGACGGGTCCGCGGCCGACCGGCTCACGCATAGCTCCCCTCGATCCACCACGCACCTCCTTCCAGTACGGCCAGATGGGCCTCGCCGGCAGCAGTGACGAGCTGCATGCGGGCCTGGCGATGGTGCGCATGCACGTCCCACCAGCGTTCGTCGAGCGGCCATGGCCCGGCCCAGGCCACGACATCGACCCACCGGTCGGCGGTCTGCAACGGTGACCTCGCGACGGCAACTCGCGAAGGGACGGCCGTGGCTTCACCTCTCCCACTGACCCCGACCGGTACGCCCCGGGCGTCGACCACCTGTGCGGGCAGCGGCAGCGGATGCACCACGGTCGGCCACGGCTTGGGGATGCGACCCGGCCATGGATGGGACGCGTCTGGAGGCGCGGTGCGCTGATCGCCCCAGGGCACGTGCGCGACGAAGTCGAGCGGCCGCCGACCGCCCGAGGGGACAACCGTGTTGACCGCATCCGGACCAAGCAGGCCCTGCACCCGGGCGAAGGCGCGGGCGGCGCGCTCGTCGGCCGCGCTGACGCCGCCCCACAGGCCGAGCTGGCGGCCGACGTCGGGCTCGACCTCGTCGGGCACCAGCCGCAACAGCACGATCCCGCCCGTGGTGCGCGCCTCGCGCTCGGCGATCTGGTCGGGATCACCCGACTGGAGCCAGCCGTTCAGCTGCCAGCGCACCCGGTCGGCCAGCCCGGCCGCGGTGAGCCCGCCTGCGGCACCGGCCCGCTCGTGACGCCACAACCGGGCCAGGTGCTCGCCGTGTGCCGTCCTCGCCTCGATGCTGATGCGCGTGCATGCCAGCCCATTCGCGGCCAGGCGGTCGTGCAGCTCTTCGGCCAGTCCCTTGGCTACGAATGCGGCGGTGTCGATGCGCTCGACCGGTGGGTCGAGCTCGGTCTGCACGATCAGGTCGGGTGGCGGCTTTCGAGTGGACGGGGCCTCCGCCTCCAACCCGGCCGACAGCCGCCACGCCCGTTCGCCGACCGGCCCGAAGCGGGCCAGCACGTCGCCCTTCGGCAGCGCCGCGAATGCACCGAGCGTGCGGATGCCGAGGCGGCGCAAGAGGTCGACGAGGTCGACGAGCGGGAGTGCGTCGCTATCGGAAGCATCGCTGGACGACGCCCGCCGGGTGCTGCGCGCCGCCCGGGTGACGGCCCGGCCACCCTCGACCGCGGCCAACGCGTCGATCGGGTGGTCGGCGAGGAACGCAGCTGTTGCTCCGGTGGCCACGATGACGACACCGGGTGTGCCGGTGACGATCAGGGTCGGCGCCGATCCGCGTGCCAAGGCGCCCGTGCTCCCTTGCGGTTCGCGTGACCGGACCGGTGAACGTGCCGCCAACGCCGCCGCAAACGGCCCGTCGGCCACCCCGAGACGCGCCTCCACCCCGATTGTGATCAGTGCGTCGCGCACCTTGGCGGCCAGTGCCTCGTCGCCGCCGAAGTACCGCGACGGGCCGCGCGTAGGGAACTGGCACAGTCCGGGGCGGACGATCTCGATACGGGGGGTGAACGCGTCGACCGCGGCGGCGACCGGCTCGAAGGCGCGGGCATCGCGTCCCGGATCGTCGTCGACCACGACGACGTCAGGGCAGCGGCTCTGCGCCTCGCGTCGGCGCATCGCCCGGCGGACGCCATCCGCCCGGGCCGATGCCGATGCCGCAATCACCCGGTTGGCCCGCAGCACGGCGACAGGATCAGCGGCGGACGCGGACCCGGTACGGATGGCCGCCACGACCGGCCAGTCCGGACACCACACCGCCATCGTTCGCACGGCCATGCATCACCCCGCCTGCTCGAGGTGCACAACCGGCACCAGGTGCACAGCCGACCTCAGACCATCAGCGCGCAAACCATCAGCACACAGATCATCAGCGCGCAGACCATCTGTAAACGCATCGATCCCCTCCGCCACGGACCGAACCAGCTCGATCGACCCACGCTGCGATCGGGCGGCCGCCCCACGGCCCTCGATCACCACCTCGGCAGTCCAACCCCGCAGGTGCCCATGCCCGCGGTCGAGACCATCCCAACGATGCCGCTCGACACGCACCCGCAAATCAGTCGCTTCCGGCCACCCCCCGAGCGACAACAGCACCCCACCGCGCTCACGCGCCCGGGCCGCCAGCCGACGGGCATCCGCGGCACGCGTGACCACGCTCGGCCCGACGACCACCATATCGAGCGCATCGATGAGCGCGGCGACCACCGTGGCCGCCAGCTCGGGCGGCGGGACAGTCACGGCCACGATCCGTTCGATGGCCACACCATGACCGAC
>JAYTFI010000500.1:0-2524 GCA_043734485.1 Acidimicrobiales bacterium
GCGATTCCTGAGGGGACCATGACCGTCCTGTTCACGGATCTCCTGGGCTCGACCGAGCTCAATCAGGAGCTCGGCGACGAGATCGCACGCATCATGGGCCGAGCGGTCGAACAGTTGGTGCTGGTACACCATCGGCGAGACGGAGGTGCCCCGAGGGGTGCAGCGGGCGATCGGACGCCGCCTCGAGCGCCTGTCTGCCACCACCCCGCCGGATCCTCGCCAACGCCGCAGTCATCGGGCGGACGTTCTCGTGCTTACTGCTGCTGGCCGTCAGCGGAGCCTCCGAGGACGAGATCTTCGATGCCCTTGAGGAGGCCGAGCCGCTTGGCTTTGTCAACGAGGTGCCCGGCCACCGGGAGGCGCAGTACGCGTTCGTGCACGAGCAGTTCCGCCAGACGCTGCTCGGCGAGCTGAGCCTTCCTCGCCGCCAACGGCTGCACCTCCGTGTGGCCGACGAGATCGAAGGACACGCGACGCGCTCCGGAGCCTCGGCCACCGTCGCGATCGCGAACCACCTCGAACTGGCCGGGGCCGTCGCACCGACCGACCAGACGGCGGGCGCGCTCGCCGATGCCCCGCGATGAGCGATTGTCGAGCGCGCATCCTCCTGCAGCGTGCCCAGCTGTTGCTCGACCTGTGGTTCGAGCCGGGAACCGTGAGCTGCTACGCCCCGTTCATCTACGGGTTCGTCGAGGTCGAACCCCCCGGTCCCGTCCGGCTACCGCACCGGGACCATTGACGAACACACGTTCGATTAACGTGTTATCATGCTTCAGTGCTGATCGAGACGCTCAGGGGACTCATCGAGGGTGGTGACACCACATTGGGAACAGTTGGCACTCGGTCCTTGATCAGCGGGCCCGACGAGCTCATCGAATGCCGGAAGTTGATCGACCGACTCGAAGCCGAATGGTTCGGGGCTCTACACGAGTGCGTCAGCGGCGGCCTGGTCCAGAGCGCGACGGGGCTGTCGGCAACGGAATGGCTCTCGACGCAATTGGGCCGCACGAGCCGCGACGCGAACGCCATGGTCCGCTTCGCCACCCGCCTCGCACGCACATCGATCGTGGCCGACGGTCTGACCGACGGCACGCTCAGTCTCGGGCAGGCGCAGATCATTGCCGGGGCGTGCACGGAACGAGCGGCGGCACTGTTCGCCGATTACGAACCCCTCATCGTGCGCTCCGCCGCCGACGTCTCCGTGGATGACCTGGCACGGGTGGTGCGGATGTGGTCCCGGCATGCTGACCAGGCCACCGCAGCTGACGACGACGCCCATGCCGAGGCCGGTCGTGAAGTGTTCCTGTCCCCCGTCGGCGAAAGCCAGTGGGCGCTCAACGGCACCCTCACCGCCGAGCAAGGCGCGATCGTCCACGAAGCGCTCCAGGCCGCAATGGAACAAGACTTCGATGGTGCCCGCGACGACCGCACACCCCGCCAGCGGCGGGCCGACGCTTTGGAAACCATCGCTCGGGAATGGCTCGAACACCATGCCGTCGTCCGGCTGCACGGTGCCCGGCCCCACCTGATCGTGCATGTAGACCTCGACGACCTCGCCGCCGGTGCGAACGGTCCCGGAGGGATCACGTCAAGCGGCGTGGTGTTCGACGGAGCGACCATCGAGCGCATGGCATGCGACGCGACCCTGATGCGCGTACTGCGGGCCTCGTCGGTCGACGTCGAACGCTCCTACGCCACCGTCGAGATCCCCGCGGTCCTCCGCCGTGCCGTGATCGCCCGCGACGTGCACTGCCGCTTCCCCGGCTGCTGCCGGCCGGCATCGTGGTCCGAGGTTCACCACGTCAACGGGCGCGCTGGCGGCCACCGGCTCAACCAGCTCGTGCTGCTGTGCAAGCGACACCACCAACGCGTCCACCGCCTCAAACTCGGCCTCGTGCTCGACGCAGACGGAACGCTCCACGTGAACGCGCCCGACGGGACTGTGCAGACCTCCCGGCCACCGCCCGCAGCGCGGCTCCCCCTCCGACGATCCCGTCCGCTGGCCACAGCCGAGCCCGGCTTCGCGGCATGGCAACAATCGCTTTTGCGTACCGCCATCACCGGGTTGACCGCGACCGTCAAGCTCACGCCCGACGACCACGCCATCGCTCGAGCCGGCCGCCGACGCGCCTCAGCGCTTCACAGGCAACCGCTCGCCGCCTGAAAGGTCAGCCGTTCCAGGCCTCTTGGTTGCGAGTCCCACGCTGGGACCGGATCGGTCACACGGTCCGGGCCGACAGACCCGGACATCCTGGCGGAGGACCAATCGGCGATCTCGCTGAAGTGGTCGTACACGCCCGCTTGCAGATCGTTTCCGCGGCTCGCAGCCGGCGACGCGCACGGTCGACGTCCTAGCGTCTGGGCATGCCGCTCGAAGATTCTCGGGTGGCGAAGGGCTGGGTTCGGATTGGGCTGTTGGGATTCGACCTTCCCGGCATCGTCGACCATCGCCGGAACGTCCTCGGCGACACGCGCTTCGATGCGTGCGTCGCTAGGGGTGCGGCAATCGAGATCGCCAACAAGG
>JAYTFI010000501.1:0-2587 GCA_043734485.1 Acidimicrobiales bacterium
CCGGCATCGTCCGAGAACGTGATGAGCAAGTGCTTGCCGCGAGCCTCAACGCGCTCGACGGTCGTGCCGACGAGCTGCCCGACTCCGACCCCGTCTTCGCGACTACGGGCTGCGGAGATCCGGCGACCGCCCAGCCAACGATGCAGCGAGGCGGCCGAGCGGAAGATCGTGTCGCCTTCGGGCATCCGGTGAGGCTGGCACGGATGCGCTGACTAGCGAAGCACTCGCCCGCACCTGCGACCTACGCTGAAGCGCATGTCGCAGGTGCGGGTGGCCGCCATCCAGATGCCGATGTCTGATGTCGTCGACTCGAACGTGATGACGGCCGAACGGCTCGTGCGTGCCGCGGCGGCCGACGGCGCGCAGGTGGTGTTGCTCCCCGAGCTGTTCGAGGGTCACTACTTCTGCAAGGACCAACGCGCGGCCGACCTGCTGCGCGCCCGGCCTACCGAGGGTCATCCCACAATCGCCCATTTCCGCAGCCTGGCCGAAGAATTAGCACTCGTACTGCCAATTTCATACTATGAGCTTGCCGGCACCGTTCGCTTCAACTCACTGGCCATGATCGACGCCGACGGTACGGTCATGGGCGTCTATCGCAAGAGCCACATCCCGGACGGTCCCGGGTATACGGAGAAGTACTACTTCTCGCCTGGCGACACCGGGTTCAGGGTCTGGCCGACCCGCTACGCGTACATAGGGGTGGGCATCTGCTGGGACCAGTGGTTTCCGGAGTGCGCGCGGTCGATGGCGCTGATGGGAGCGGAACTCCTGCTCTACCCGACCGCCATCGGCTCCGAGCCGCCCGACCCCACATGGGACTCGTCAGGGCACTGGCGCCGAGTGATGTGCGGGCACGCCGGTGCCAACCTGATGCCGCTCGTCGCCGCCAACCGGACAGGCACCGAGCAGGGCGCGTCGTGCGCGATCACGTTCTACGGCACCTCGTTCATCGCCGACGCGACGGGCGCCGTCGTGGCCGATGCGGGGAGCGCGTCTGAAGCGGTCATCGCGGCGACATTCGACCTCGACGCGCTGGGCGCACAGAGAGCCGCGTGGGGACTCTTCCGCGACCGCCGGCCCGACCTCTACGGACCGCTGCGAACATTGGACGGTTCCTCCCGATCTCGATGACCCGTCCTTGGTAGGCCCGAGGTCAGGTGTTTCTGGAACAATCACGTCGTGCGACCTCTCCGAAACTCCGACCGCTTCCCCACCATCCGCGCCGCCGCCGTCGGCGCATGTCCGTTCGGGATCGGTGCGGCATGAATCCCGTCACCGTCGTCACGGGAGCCAACTCCGGCATCGGCCGGGCCACCGCCGTGCACCTCGCCTGCCAGGGACACGACGTCTATGGCACCGTCCGTTCGATCGACAAGGCCGGCAAGCTCCAGTCGATGGCCGAGAAGGCGGGTGTTGAAGTGAAGCTGGCGGTGCTCGACGTGGCGGACGACGATTCGGTCCGCGACGGCATGGCCGAGATCCTCGAGCGTGCGGGGCGAATCGACAACCTCGTCAACAACGCCGGCATCGGCGGCAACGCAGTCACCGAGGAATGCCCCGTCAGTCTCTATGCCGACGTCATGAACGTGAACTTCTACGGCGCGGTGCGCTGCATCCAGGCCGTGCTGCCGCAGATGCGGTCCCGCCGAAGCGGCTGCATCGTGAACATCTCGTCGGTTGTCGGCAAGGTCGCCGCAATCGCACAGCAGCCGTACGTGGCGTCGAAGTGGGCGCTCGAAGGGATGAGCGAGGGGCTGTCCCAGGAGGTCGCGCTGCACGGGATACGTGTCGCCATCGTGGAACCCGGCGTCACGAAGTCCGCCATCTTCGCCAAGAACATCGACGCACCCAACCAGACCGGTGCGTACGACCCGCCCTACGCCCGCATGTTCCAGTTCTACGCGCGTGGCATAAACGAGGCCACCGATCCGGTCGAGGTCGGTGCACTCATCCACGAGGCGATCACCACCGATCACCCGAAGCTTCGCTACGCCGTGTCATGGGGCTCAAAGGCCATGATCGACGGCCGAGAAGCGATGTCGGACGAGGACTGGGTGGCACTCGGAGCGTTCGCTGACGACGGCGCGTACTACGACGCGTTCGACCGGCACTTCGGGGTCGACATCCGGCCGTAGTTCACCTGACGACCGCGCGGGCGCCGTCAGGGCAGCTCGAGGATCGTCACCGTCCCATTCGTGCCATCGACCTCGATCAGCGCACCATCGGGGATCCGCTTCGTCGCATCGCCCACGCTCACAACGGCGGGGATGCCGAGCTCTCGGCTCACGATGACGGCATGGCTGAGCATGGCGCCAACGTCCACGACGACGGCCTCGGCCGGAACGAACAGCGGCGTCCATGCCGGGTCCGTGATCGGCGCCACGAGCGCCAGGGGTCGAGATGCATCGGCGCATCATTCACAAAACCCGCGTCGCTGCGTTGCGTGCTTCCCGTTCCTTTGCGTAGGACCCGTTCCTCGGACGTCATGGCGGCCTGAGCCGGCCATGGTCGAGACTGGCCCGATGAGCGACCCTCACCGAGTTCCTGCACACGTCCATGCCGCTGTGCGCGCGGTGCGCAACGG
>JAYTFI010000502.1:0-13061 GCA_043734485.1 Acidimicrobiales bacterium
CTCCACGACGCCGACCGCTTCGTCAAGGACTGCGTGCACGCCGGAACCGAGCACAAGCTCGTCTGGTGCGGCAACGGCTCGACTGCGGCGATCAAACGCCTGCAGGAGATCCTCGGTGTCGCGATCCCGTCACCGCTGCGCCGGCGGGTGTTGGACACTATGCGCGCTGATGAACGGCCGGTCGTGTTCGTCGGGCCATACGAGCACCACTCCAACGAGGTCACGTGGCGCGAAACGCTCGTCGAGGTTGTCGAGATCCCGCTGTGCCCGGCCGGGCAGTGCGACCTCGCCGCCCTCGAAGCCGCGCTCGCCGACCCTCGCTGGCAGGGCCGCAGCAAGATCGGTTCGTTCTCGGCCGCAAGCAACGTCACCGGCATCTGCACCGACACTCGGGCCGTCGCCCGCATCCTGCACGCGCACGATGCCTGGGCCTGCTTCGACTTCGCCGCGTCGGCTCCTTATGTCGACATCGACATGCGGGCCGGGCAGGACGACCGCTACGACGCCATTTTCATAAGTGCACATAAGTTTCTCGGCGGACCGGGAACACCAGGCATCCTCATCTTCGACGAAGGTATGTACACATTGGATGCCCCATCGACGGGCGGGGGCGGCACCGTCGCCTACGTCAGCACCGACCGGCATCGTTTCCTCACAGACATCGAAGCTCGCGAGGACGCCGGTACGCCCGCCATCCTGCAGCGCATCCGCGCTGCGCTCGCCTTCGGCGTCAAGGAGCGCATCGGCGTCGAAGCCATCGCGGCACGCGAAGAAGCGCTGCTCGGCCGCGCGCTCGAGAGGCTGCGGGCAGACGCGCGGGTCGAGCTGCTCGGCGACGTCGACGCACCTCGGCTGGCGGTGATCTCGTTCCTGCTCCGGCCCGAGATGGGCGGTCCGATCCTGCACCCGCGCCTTGTCGTGCGGCTGCTGAACGACCTGTTCGGCATCCAGGCCCGCGGCGGATGCGCGTGTGCAGGGCCTTACGGTCATCGGCTGCTCGACATCGGCCACGACCTCTCCGAGCGCTACATGGACGAGATCGACGCCGGGCACGAAGGCCTCAAGCCGGGATGGACGCGGATCAGCCTGCACTACACGCTCACCGATGACGAGCTCGAGTGCATCGTCGATGCCGTCGGGTGGATCGCGGCCCACGGAGCGGCGCTGGTACCCGCGTACGAGCTCGACTGGGTAACGGGGACCTGGACGCACGGCGACGACGACGGGCTCGAAGATCTGCGGTTCACGGCCGAGGGACTTTGCGGCTCACGCGCACCCGGCGCGCCGAGCGGTGGCGATGTCCGCGCCCGGTTCGCGGGGTACCTGGCCGAGGCCGACCGCATTGCCGCCGACCTCACCGCCGCCGGCCACACGACGAAGGCGCTGCCGGCGGACATCCCGGGCGAGCTCGTCTACTTCGCCCGCTGATCGACCACCGTCTGGTGGCGGCGGCGAGCGCCCACCGCCTGTCGAGCGGATACCGTCGAGGCCGTGGCCGACCCGACTGTGCACGCCAGGATGAACGTCCTGCTGATCACGCTCGACCAGTTCCGCGGCGACTGTCTGTCCAGTGCCGGGCATCCGCTCGTGCGCACGCCGAACCTCGATGCGCTCGCGGCCGAAGGCGTCCGCCTCGATCGCCACTACAGCCAAGCTGCGCCCTGTGCACCCGGCCGGGCCAGCCTCTACACCGGGATGTACCAGATGAACACCCGGGTCGTTGCCAACGGCACGCCACTCGACGACCGCTTCGACAACGTGGCCCGGGTTGCCCGACGCGCCGGATACGAACCCACCCTGTTCGGCTACACGGACCAGTCAATCGATCCGCGCGTCGCCGACGGCGACGACGATCCGCGTCTGTCGACCTATGAAGGTGTCCTGCCGGGGTTCACCGTCGGTTTGGACCTCACGGGTGGTCAGGCGCCGTGGCGCGAGTGGCTCGGCGCCCTCGGCCACGACATCCCGTCCGACGGCGCGACATCCTTTCGGACGGAGCCCGACCGCCCGGCCGAGCACAGCGCGTCGGCCTTCCTCACCGACACCGCGGTCGCTTGGCTCGACCGACAGGACGGTCCCTGGTTCGCCCATCTCAGCTACTGGCGGCCGCACCCGCCCTATGCCGCGGCCGGCCACTGGTCCAGCACCTACGACCCTGACGACATCGAGCTACCGATCCGGCCAGCCACGGCCGGCGAGCGGCACCGCTTCCACGACACCCTGCTCGCCGACCCGGATGCGGCGGCAACGACCGACGAGGCCGCGATCCGTCGGATGCGGGCGCAGTACTACGGCATGGTCTCGGAGGTCGACAGCCAGCTGGGCCGGATCTGGGACGCGCTACGTACCCGGGGCATGTGGGACGACACGGTGATCGTCGTCACTGCCGACCATGGCGACCAGCTCGGCGACCATGGCCTCACAGGCAAGTTCGGCTACTTCCCGCAGAGCTATCGCATCCTCGGCATCGTGCGCGACCCCCGTCACCGCACACCCCACGGCTCCGTGGTCGACGCGTACACCGAGAACGTCGACATCCTCCCGACGATCTGCGATGCGATCGGTGTGGACACCCCGCCACAGTGCGACGGCGTCGCGCTCACGCCGTTCCTCACCGGCACATCGCCCATTCACTGGCGCGACGCAGCGCACTGGGAATACGACTGGCGTGAGACGTTCATCCGACGCGGCTACATCCCTCGCGACGCGGCCGATCGGACCCTGGAGCGACAGCATCTCGCCGTTCTCGCAGACGTCTCGTATGCGTACGTACAGTTCGGCAACAGAAGCTGGCTGTGCTTCGACCTTGCCGACCCCAGTTGGCGCACGCGGACCGTCGATCCGGCGATCGTCCTCCCCTATGCGCAGCGCATGCTCCAGTGGCGCGGCATGTACCTCGACCGGACGCTCACCGGCCTGACGCTCGGCGACGAGACGTTGCCGACGACGGGTCGCTGGCCGCCGCCCCGCTCGTGCTGACCGCCACACTGCTGGCCCTCGCCGCCGCGGTCATCCATGCCGGCTGGAACCTCGCCATCAAGCAGTCGGGCGACCGTTTCGTTGCGCTCTGGGGCCAATTCCTCATCGCCGCGTTGCTGTCCGGCGCGGTCATGCTCGCGTTCCCGTCCGCCCGCCACATCGCCTGGTCATACGCACTTGCCTCGGGGCTGATCCACACGCCGTATGCCATCGCATTGGCGAAGGCCTACGACTCGGGCGACTTCTCGATCACCTACCCACTGGCGCGGGGCGGCGGTGCCCTGCTCGCGGCGATCGGCGGCACGATCGTGTTGCACGACGACCTCACCATCCTCGGCTGGATCGGTGCAGGCATCATCTTCGCCGGGCTCGTGCTGCTCTCGCGTCCGTGGCAGGCGTTCCGCGCCGGACAGGGCGGCGCCAATCGGCAGTTCGGCGCCAATCGGCAGAGCGGCGCCGGACAGGTCGGCGCCAATCGGCAGTTCGACCGAGCGCTGCTCTGGGCGCTGCTCGTGAGCGTCACCATCGCCGCCTACACGATCATCGATGCCGAAGGTTCCCGGCGCTCGGACAACCCGGCGTACGTCCTCGGCGGGTTCATCTTCGGCGGCGCGTCGCTCACCGTCACCGGTTTGGCATCGGGACGGGGCCGCCAGCTCGCGACCGTGCTGCGGGCATCGGGGGCGAAGATCGGTGCGGGTGCTGTCGCGTCGATGGTGACCTACGCCATGGTGCTCATCGCCGTACGCACTGCGCCGGTGGGATACGTGGCCGCCATCCGGGAGTGCTCGGTCGTGCTCGGCGCGCTGGCCGGGTGGTTCGTGCTGGGCGAGGGCAGGGGCAAGGACTCGGCCGACGCCCACCGGCGGATCCGAGCCGCGGTCGTGGTTGCGGGCGGGCTGGTCGTGCTCGTCATCGGGCGCTGACCGACTCGCGGTCGGGACGGAGTGGGGACGCTGCACCGGACGGACGACTCGGGACACGCGCGAACATGGCGCGGTGTCCGCTGCGCCGTCCCCGACGATCGTGCTGCTCGGGCTCATGGGCACGGGCAAGTCGAGCGTCGGCCGAGCGCTCGCAATGCGCATCGGCGGCACGTACTCGGACAGTGACGAGTTCATCCAGCGGACCACGGGGGAGAATGCTCGCCAGCTGCTTGCCGCCGAGGGCGTCTCGGCCGTGCACGGTGCTGAACGAGCGCACCTGCTGGCTGAGCTCGGCGCCGTTCACGGCGGGGTGCGGGTCGTCGGGGCCGCGGCGAGCGTGGTCGACACCGCCGAGGTCCGCGCCGCCATCAGGCGGAGGGGCCTGAAGGTCGTGTGGCTGCGGGCCCGGCTCGACACCCTGGTGCGCCGCTTCGAGGATGCCATGCAGGGCGGTCATCGGCCGCGCTACGACAACGACCTCGACGCCATGTTCCGTGAGCAGCTGGGCCGGCGGGCCCATTGGTACGAATCGCTGGCCGACGTCACGGTCGACACGGACGATGCCGATGCGGCCACGATCGCGGCTGGTCTCGCCGGCGACCTGATCGGTGAGCCGGACCCGGACCAGGGCGCCGGCCCGCCACGCTGACGCCACTCGCCGTCACCCGTTCAGCAGCCGCTTCACCTCGCCCGCGAGTTCGATCGCCTCGGCATCGCTCGGCGCGCAGGGCGTGATGTCGAAGTCGCACACCCCGATGTCGACAAACGGCCGCAGCGCGTCTGCCACGTCGGCGGGCGTCCCGAACGGGGTGTACTTCTCGAACTGCGCGAACGGGATCCGGTAGAAGCCCTCCATGCGCTTGCGTACGCACTCCCGCGCGGATGCGCGATCGGCAGCGAGCCCCACCCAGAGCTGGTACTTGTGGCGCCACGCGACGTCGACACGGCCCGCCATCGCGGCATGATCTGTACACATATTGATTGCCTCGGAGAAGCGTCGGGGGCTGCACCACGAGGCCAGCCAGCCGTCGCCGAATCGACCGGCCCGACGTACGGCCGCGTCCGAACGGCCCCCTACGAGTACCGGGATCGCCGGTGCCGGCGTGGGTCGGATGAGGCAGTTGTCGATGTCGAAGAACTCGCCGTGGAACGAGACCATGTCGCCCCGCAGCAGCCCGCAAAGGACCTCGAGCGACTCGTCGCACCGGCGGCCCCGGGTGCGCGGGTCGACACCGCACACCTCGACCTCGTGGCGGTCCTCACCACCGACCCCGACGCCGAACACGAGCCGTCCCGGCGCCAACTCCGAAAGCGTGGCCAGCGCTCGCGCCACCGGCACCGGATGGCGCAGTGGCAGGAGGTAGAGGCCCATATGGAGCTCAAGTGTTGGATGGAGCTGCGACAGCCCGGCCATCAGCACCAGCCCCTCCGTGCCGAACCCGCCGCGGAATGACACGTGGTCGGCGTAGAGCAGCCCGTCGAGCCCTGCATCGGCGATCGTCCCGATCACCCGCCGACGCTCATCCAGCGATGCCGCAAGCAGCGTCTCCGACGGCGATATCCCCACCGTCACCCCGGCCTGTGCCATGGCATCCCCGCAGTTCGCAGTTCGCAGTTCGCGATTCGCCCGCCGACGATCGGCGACGTGCGAGCATGCGCCATGGCCACCGTCGGGCACAAACAGGACCATGCCGTCATTCCCGTGATGGAGCCACCAGCCGTGTCGCCGGCACGCCTCGAAGCGTTCAGTGACGGCGTGTTCGCATTGCCATCACGCTGCTGATCCTGGAGGTGAAGGTGAGCGGCGACGAGAGCGTGTCGCTCGCGCGCCAACTGAGAGAGGCCTGGCCGAGCTACGCCGCCTACCTGATCAGCTTCGCCATGATCGGCACGATGTGGATCAACCACCACGGCATGTTCAACGCGCTGAAGTCGGTCGACCACCCCCTCGTCGTGGCCAACATGGCATTGCTGCTGGTCGTCTCGTTCGTGCCCTTTCCGACGAAGCTGGTCGGTGAGCACCTGCGCGGCGGCACCTTCGCCGACCGGCGTACGGCGGTGCTGCTCTACGACGCCACGTTCATCGCCATCTCGATCGTGTTCCCGCTGCTGTGGTGGACGATCACCCGCGGGCTCGCACTGACGAGGCCGCATGTGACCCCGGCGGTCGTGCGGGCGGGATACAAGCGCAACCTGGTCGGTGGGCCGCTGTACGCGATCACGTTCTTGGTGGCCTTGAAGCACCCATCGGTCAGCCTTGCGCTCTCCGGCGCGCTCGCCTGCTTCTACCTGATGCCCCACAAGGGCTCACGCTTATCGACTCAGACTTTGTCGTCGAGTGCCGCTCCCAGCGGCATTCGACGACAAAGTTCATGACTCCACGACCTCCAACGCCGGGGCTGCGCCGCACCGAGCCCGATGACGTGGTGGGCTCGGTGCCGCGCCGTCGGTCAGCGCCGCGTCATCGAGTACCGCGGTCGAGACACCGCCGCCGGCAAAGGCTGCGGCCACGCGGGCCATCGATATGTCCACATGCCATCGCAGGTCGGAGCGCAACGCGGCGAGGATGGACGCCCCCGCCGTAAGCCCGGTCAGCGGGTCGGCGACGGCATCCGCAAGGAACACGGGCATACCCTCGTCCCAGCCGACGAGCCCGCCGGCGACCGCGGCGTCGTCGCCGAAGGCCGGCCGATTGAGCGCCCGGCCGGACTGTCCGTAGCCTGTGATGGCGACCCATACCTGCGTGCGGCCTTCGCGCAACGCCGTGTGCGCGAAGATCCCGGCCTGCTCCAGTGCCCGAGGTCGCGACGCTTCGATGACCACGTCCGATTCGTTGATCAGCTCGGCAAGCGCCGAACGGCCGCGTCCTGTCGAGAGGTCGACGGGCACGCTCCGCTTCCCCGCATTGACGAGATCGAAGAACAGTGGATTTCCGGACCGGGCGCCGTCCGGCCGAGCCCAGCTCTCGGCCTTCGCCACATCCGCCCCGTGCAGTTGGAGGATGTGCGCGCACAGCGGCCCGGCCCACAGCGACGAGAGATCGAGCACGCGGACGTTGGCGACATCGATGCAGGCGCCGGGACCGACGTCGACGGCCCGCACGGCCGGGTGGTCGATCGTCGGCCGACCGACCTCACCAAGTGCAGCAATGGCCATGCCCAGCAGGCTCCCTTGCTCGACCCAGTGCGAAGCTGACTGCGACGGCAGCATCCGTTCGAGCGCCGACCAGTGATCCCCGTCCACCCGATCGGCTCCGAGCAGCGCGGGCAGCAACCCGACATCCGTCGGCCGGGCCAACGAGATCGCGACCGGTCCGTCCGCCGCGTCGAGCAGCCGCGTCGCACCACCGCACGAGGTTCGCCCGGCACGCGTGAGGCCCGCGCATGCGGCCCGCTCCCCCAGTAGTGCAAGCACGTCAAGTCGGTCCGCGATGCCGGCTGCGCGGCCTAGCCAGCGGACGCCGGGTACCAGCAGAGGCGGTGCTCCGAGAGCCGGCCCATCAACCCGACCGGTGAGCCGCATCGCGCCTGACTGACGCCACGCAAGACCGTCGCTCACGGGATCGGCGTGCAGCAGCGGGTCGCTGTCGAGGAGCGCGCCGAGCAACGTCCTGCCCCAGTCATCGACCTGCACAGTGCTCGACCTCCCGGGCAAGCGTAGCGTGGGGCCCGTGACCGATCGCATCCGAACCGTAGCCGGGGGGAGCCCGGCGGCCATGGGGCGCGTCGATATGCGCGCAGATGATCTGATCCATGTCGCCGGCCGCGAGGGGAGAGCCGAGGAGCTGTCCCCGATCAACGGCGTCGCCCTCGTGGTCGTGGATCTGCGCTCGGGAGAGTGGCCCGACGTTTCCGCGATCGCGATCGAATCGCTGCCCTGTGTCGTCGTTGCGCGCACGTCGGCCACGACGAGCGGAGCAGAAGCGGCGTTGGCCGCGTGCTGCGACGTCGTGCTCGGCGACCCGGTGTCAACGGGCCCTAGGTCCACGAGCGATTCGGCCGCTTCGGCCGCTGACGGCGTACGCGCAGTCTGCGCCGACGAGGACCAGGCCGACGAGCTCTTTGCGACGATCCTGGCCAACCCACTGGCCGCGGCGTCGCTCGCACTGCTCCTGCGGGGCCAGCCCGGGAGGACGATCGAGGAAGGCCTCGTTGCCGAGTCGACGACGTACTCGCTGCTCCAGTCGGGCCCGGAGTTCGCCCGGTGGCTCTCGTCCCGGCCAACGCGCCCACCCCGGGCTCAGCAGGGGCCTTCAGTGCGCATCGAGCGCGCCGACGACATTCTGCGGCTCACGATCTCGCGACCGCAGGTGCACAATGCGTTCGACCGGAGTGTGCGCGACGGCCTCACGGAGGGGCTCGAACTGGCGCTGGCCGATCCGTCGATCCGCCGGGTGGTTCTGTCAGGCGACGGCCCGT
The DNA here is from genome assembly GCA_043734485.1 of Acidimicrobiales bacterium. GTDB lineage: Bacteria > Actinomycetota > Acidimicrobiia > Acidimicrobiales > JANYDT01 > JAYUDQ01. The sequence continues at coordinate 8,324 of JAYTFI010000502.1, forward strand.
CGTTCAGCAGCGGCGGTGACCTCGACGAGTTCGGCTCGTTCGCCGACCCGGTGTCGTCGCATCTCACGCGACTCACCCGCAGCCCGGCGCGGCTCGTGGCCCTGCTCAGCGCACCTCGGGCGCGGGTCGAGGTTCACTTGCATGGCGCGTGCATGGGCGCAGGGATCGAACTACCCGCGTTTGCGACGCACATCATCGCGGACCCCGACTCGCGGCTCGCGCTCCCCGAACTGCGCTACGGGCTCATCCCCGGCGCCGGTGGGACGGTCAGCGTCACCCGCCGCATCGGCCGGCACCGCAGCGCCTACCTGGGGCTGTCCGGGCGGACGATCGATGCCGCAACGGCGCTGCGCTGGGGGTTGGTCGACCGGATCGGACCTCGTCCCTGAGCCGCACCCGCGAACGCCGCGCCACGGACTCGCTCCTTCCGGTCCGCTGTGGGTACCCTCCGCCCATGCCTATCGATTCCGCCGCCGTCGACGCCCTGTTGCTGCGAGCCCGCAAGGAGGTCGACACCGGCCTGTTGCCCTCGGCGCAGGTAGCGCTGGCCAAGGACGGTGAGCTGATCGCCTTCGAGACGTTCGGCGACGCCACGGACGACACCCGCTACTCGGTGTTCTCGTCGACAAAGGCGTTCGTGGCCGGCGCAGTGTGGGCGCTGATCGGCGATGGGCTGATCGACGTGTCGAAGCGGGTTACCGAATACATCCCTGAGTTCGGGACGAATGGCAAGGACGTGATCACCGTCGAGCAGGTGATGCTGCACACGTCCGGGTTCCCGAGCGCTCCGATGCCACCATCAGTCGGCAACACATCGGCAGGGCGCACTGAGCGCTTCGCCAAGTGGCGGCTCAACTGGGAGCCCGGCACGGCCTTCGAGTACCACCCGACGAGTGCGCACTGGGTACTCGCCGAGCTCATCGAGCGCGTCAGCGGGAAGGACTTCCGTGACGTCGTAGCGACCCGCATCACTACTCCGGCCGGGCTACCACGGGTGCTCGGCATCGCCATCGCGGATCAGGGTGGCGTCGCGGAGATGGCGCTCGTCGGCGAGCCGGCCACGAAGGAAGAGCTGATGGCCGCGTTCGGCGTCGAGAAGCTGCCGGAAACGGAGGTGACCCCGGCCGCGGTCCTCGCGCTGAACGAACCTCAGAACCGTGCCGTAGGCGTGCCCGGCGGCGGCGGGCTTCTACGCGCCTGTGATCTGGCGCTCTACTACCAGTGCCTCCTCCACGACGACGGCACGATCTGGGATCCTGCGGTGTTGAAGGACGCGACGACCAACGTGCGCAGCATGATCCCCGACCGCTACACCGGCGTTCCCGCCAACCGCAGCCTCGGCCTCGTGCTTGCCGGTAGCGACGGCAACGCGCACGTCCGCGGATTCGGCCGCAACGTCTCGGCCGGAGCGTTCGGACACAACGGCGCGTACGGGCAGCTCGCGTGGGCCGATCCCGCGACGGGGCTTTCGCTTGGGTATTGCACGAACGGCCTCGATCTGCACGAGACCCGGGTGCCACGGCGGGGGACGGCGATCTCGAGCCTCGCCGCCGTCTGCGCGTCGTAGGTCACGCCCGACCCAGCCCGCGAGGTGAGGTGAGGTGAGGTGAAGCGTCACGCCCGCTCGACGAGCTCATCGAGGTTCATGGCCTGAAAGCCCTTCTTGCGGAGGCCGTCGAACAGGAGCGGCAGCGCCTCCATCGTGCGCTCGCGCGAGAGCGTGGGCCGGTTCTTCACGCCGACGACATGCCCGCCGTCGTGGGCCAGCAGAATCATCCCGGGTCGTACACGCTCGAGCATCTGATCGACGCCCTTGTCGACGTCCTGGTGGCCGACGAAATGCTCGACCGCAAGCCCCCAGAACACGGTCCGGTAGCGTTCGGCGTCGGCAATCACCCCTACGGCATCGTCGGTGTAGCCCTTCGGCGGACGGAACCAGTGGGGCGTCCCGACACCCGCCTTCGCGAGCGCGGCCGCACCCCGGTCGATCTCCGATTCGATCGCGGCGGGGCGCAGCAGCTCCAGCTCGGCGTGGTCGAACGTGTGGTTCCCTACGGTGTGGCCCTCGTGGAGTGCACGTTGCGCGAGGTCGGGGTTGGCCAGCGCGTTGACGCCGATCATGAAGAACGTGGCCGTTATCTCACGCTCACCGAGCAGGTCGAGGACCTTCGCCGAATAGCGGATGTCCGGCCCGTCGTCGAACGTCATGCCCACATACGGTTTTGGCGTCTTGACGCGGAACAGCGCATCGGGCTGGGCCTTCACCCGTTCGGCATGGGTGAGGCTCACACCTCCGGGGTCGAGAAGGCCACCCTCGGGATCCACGGTCGTGCCCTCTGATCCCGGGGGGCCCGAGGAGCCCGGCGCGCTCGTGCGGTGGTCGCGCTCGCGGCCGATGCCGTATCCCACCGCACCCGACGCCGCGGAACAGAGCACGCATGCACCGGCCGCGATGAAGGCGCGCCTCGTGACGCCGCTATTCGAAGTTGAGACCACCGGTGCGGGTCCGCTTCAGCTCGAAGAATCCGGGATAGCTCGCCACGAGCAGGGCACCGTCGAATAAGCGAACGGCCGCTTCGCCACGGGGGATGGAGTTCAGCACCGGCCCGAAGAAGGCGACACCGTCGATGTGGATGGTGGGCGTACCGACTTCCAAGCCGACTGGGTCCATGCCCTCGTGATGGCTGGTGCGCAGCGCCTCGTCGTACTCGGTGCTGGCGGCGGCCTCGGCCAGTTCCGCCGGCAGACCAGCGTCGGCCAGCGACTTGGCGATGACGTCGGCGAAGTCCTTGTTGCCCTCGTTGTGGATGCGGGTACCCATCGCCGTGTAAAGGGTGCACATCGCCTCCTCGCCGTGCTGCTGCGCGGCAGCGATGCAGACCCGCACCGGCCCCCATGCCCTGTCCATCAGGGCCCGGTAGTTCTCGGAGAGCTCGCGACCTTCGTTCAGCACGGCGAGGCTCATCACCCGGAAATGCAGGTCGATGTTGCGCTGCTCCTCGACCTCCAGGATCCAGCGGGACGTGATCCACGCGAACGGGCAGAGCGGGTCGAAGTAGAAGTCGACCTTTGGGGTCGTCGGTGCATCGGTTTTCGTCGAAGGCGTCATGACCATCACCGTAGGGTCCGAATAGCGCGTCGAGTAAAATTTGATCACGCGGGCGCAGTCTCGCGCGCCTCTTCTGCGATCTCCTCGACACGACCGTCGACATGGCGGGCGAAGCGACCTCGCTCGCGATCGTGCACGGGACCGTCGGCCGGCCACGGCCAGCCGCCGAACTCGGTGCGCTGGTAATCCTCGAAGGCCTGCTGGATCTCGGCGCGGGTGTTCATGACGAACGGCCCGTACTGCGCGACCGGCTCACCAATGGGACGGGCCTGCAAGAGGAGGCACTCAGCCGGAGCGGCGCCCGCCCGGAGCAACACCGGGACGTCGCTCTGAAGCACCGCACCCGTCGAAACACCGATCGTGCGGTCGGGACCTACCTGGAGCGTGTCGCCTTCGAAGAAGTACAAGGTCCGTGAGGTCTCCGCGCCGGCCGCGGGCGGGAGCTCCCAGTTGGCGCCGGGTTCGAGACGGATGTGCCAGATCGCGAGGTCGGAGTCGGGACGCGAGGCCCACGAGCTGGGCGGCGGCGGAGGTGGGCGATTCTCGAGCAGCGCGCCGGCAACGACCGTGACGGTGGTGAGCGCGTCGCCGGAGTCGCGGAACTCGACGCGTGGCGTGTCGCGATCCCACAGCATCGTGAAGTACGGCTCGGTCATCTTGTCCGAGGCCGGCAGATTGAGCCAGATCTGGAACAGCTCGAGCGGGTTCGGGGCTTCGGCCTCGAGCAGCGGGAACATCTCGGCATGCACGATCCCGGCGCCGGCGGTGAGCCACTGCGTGTCGCCGCGGCCGAAGCGGGCCGCGGCCCCGAGCGAGTCGGAGTGGTCGATGAGGCCGCGACGCACGAACGTGATCGTCTCGAAGCCGCGGTGGGGATGCTGCGGGAACCCGGGGATGTTGCGGCCGTGGTACATCCGCCAACCGTCGGTGCCGGCGAAGTCGGACCCGAGCTCGTGCCCGTCGAGCGACGCGTTGGGACCGAGGTCGATGTTGCCTTGCGGGTAGGCGTCGAGATGATGGACGCAGAACAGGAACGGGTCGACGGTCGGCCACTGGAAGCCGAGCTCGACGGTCTGCAGCACGGGGTCGACAGTGGGCTCGCTCATGGGGACGAGCGTACGTGTCGTGCAATGGCTATCGGGCGGCGCTGTGCACGCTCACTGCGTAGTCGCCACCTGCATACGGGTCGCAGTCCCAGGTCGCCCATCGGTGTTCGAGCGTGAGCCCGGCGGCCTCGCAGAGCTGATCGTAGGTGTGCAGATCAAGCCGCGAGCGCCGGAGCTGGAACCCGGCGATGAGCCGGCCGCCGGCAACGAGGTGCGCGGCAAGGTTCTCGACGACGGCGCCCTCACGGCCCGGCGTCACAAAGATCATCACGTTGCCCGGAAGCGCGACGACATCGACGCGATGATCGAGCCGCAACGTCGCGAGATCCGACTCGATCCAGGTGATCGCAGGCGCTTTCGCCCGTGCCGCGACGAGCATCGACGCGTCGACATCGACACCGACCACTTCGATGCCCCGGCGATCGAGCTCGATCGCGACACGGCCGGTGCCACAGCCGCCGTCGAGCACCGACGTGGGTCCGAAGCGGCAGATCAGGTCGGCCTCGCCATGCGGATTCTCGCC
>JAYTFI010000503.1:0-19525 GCA_043734485.1 Acidimicrobiales bacterium
CGCCGCATCCCCGACCGTGAACGGGATGGGCCTCCAGTCCCGGATGGGCCTGAAGAACCTGCGGATGCTCTACCAGATCCAGCAGTACGGATCGACGGCGGGGGCCATGATCCAATACGCCTCGCTCGCGGTCGCGTCTGGCATGGCCGAAACGGTGGCCTGCGTGTTCACCGACGTGCCGATCACCGGCAGAACCCTCCGCTACGCCCAGACGCGCGAGCTGTCGGGGATGGCCGGGGTGGAGCAGGCCAGCGGACTGATCGGGGCCAACCCGAGATACGCCTTCGCGGCCCGGCGCCATATGCTCGAGTACGGCACGACCACTGAGCACTTCGGCGCTGTCGCCGTGTCACAGCGCACGTGGGCCGAGAAGAACCCCCTCGCCGTTGCCCGTGAGCCGATGACACTCGAGGACCACGCGCGCTCCCGGTGGGTGGTCGACCCGTTCCGGCTGTTCGACATCTGCTTTGTGGTGAACGGCGCGATTGCCGTCATCGTCACGACGGCCGAGAAGGCCAGATCGCTGAAGCAACCGCCCGTGTACCTGTGGGGCTGGGGTCAGGCGCACCCTGGGATCATCCAGGAACGCGACAGCCAGTTCGGGCTGCGCAGCGGTGCGGTCGCATCCGGGCGTGAAGCGTTCGCAATGGCCGGGATCGGCATGCAGGACGTCGAGATCGCCGAGATCTACGACTGCTACACGTACACGGTTCTGGTCACGATGGAGGACTACGGGTTCTGTGCGAAGGGCGAAGGCGGTCCGTTCGCGGCGTCGGGCGCGATGGGTCGGGGCGGATCGATTCCCACGAATACCGGCGGCGGCCAGCTCTCGGGGTACTACATGTGGGGCATGACACCAGTATCAGAAGCCATCATTCAGGCCCGTGGGCAGGGCGGTGAGCGCCAGGTCGAGCGGAACAACGTCATCCTCGTGAGTGGCAACGGCGGCATCCTCGACTACCACTCCACGCTGATCATGAGCCCCAATCCCCGCACCCCCTCGACGGTCGCATGAGCACGGCCTCGTCCCCGCCCCTGCGGAACCCGCCGGACCCGCCGGACATGGCGTTCCTCGTGGTGCACCGCAACGACCGCACGGCCGCCTTTTTCGACGCTGCCGCGAACGACGTCTTCCTCGCGCAGCGCTGCACCGTATGCGCGCATTGGACCGGTCCGGCGCCGCATGCCTGTGTCGCATGCCGAAGCGAGTTGCTGGAGTGGGCACCCGTCGGCGGCGATGCGACCGTCGTCAGCTGGACCGTCGTGCACGGTCGACCGGGGTCCACTGTGGCGCCCGCGGTCGTGGTCGTGGGCGAGCTCGAAGAGGGGCCGTGGCTGAACCTCCGCCTCGTCGGCGCCCCGGCCGAGCGATTGGGCCGGGCCACGCCGCTGCGCATTGCGTTCCTCCACCCCGACGAGGGCGAGAGCATCCCCGTGTTCCACCTGCGATCCGAGCGGACGACTCAGGCCTAGGTGTGCTGGTTGCGGGTCCAGCTTGCGTGCAGCGCCGTGTAGTGCCCACCCGCGGCGACAAGCTCGGCATGGGTCCCGAGCTCAGCCACGATGCCGCCGATCACAACGCCGACCCGATCGGCGCGCTCCGACGTCGACAGCCTGTGCGCGATCACCACGACGGTCCGTCCGGCCATCAGCGCTTCCAGTGCCGCCTCGACCTCCGCCTCGGTGCCCGGGTCGAGGCTGGACGTCGCCTCGTCGAGCACCAGCACGTCCGGGTCGGCCAACGCGGCGCGGGCCAGCGACACGAGCTGCCGCTCGCCCGCCGACAGCCGGCTGCCGCGTTCGTTCACCTCGGTGTCGAGCCCGTCGGGCAACGCTGCGAAATGCTCCAGCACGCCGATGCGCTCCAGCGCGGCTTCGACTTCGGCATCGCTCGCTGAAGGCCGCCCGACCCGCACGTTGTCGGCCAGGGTCCCGGTGAACAGGTATCCCTCCTGCGGCACGACGACCATACGTGCACGTAGTGATTTGTGCGTCGCCTTGCGGAGGTCGACCCCGCCGTAGCTGACGGTTCCGCTGCTCGGGTCGTACAGCCGGGCCATGAGCTTGGCGAGCGTCGACTTCCCCGCGCCGGTCGGGCCGACGAGGGCGATGCGCTCACCCGGATGCACACTGAGGCTCACGCCGTCGAGCACCTTCGCGTCGGAGCCTTCATACGCGAACGTACAGTCATCCACTTCGATCGCACCACGCGAAGGCAGGTCGACCGCGCCGGCCACGTCGGCCAGATCGTCGTTCTCGTCGAGCAGCCCGAACAGCTTCCGCAGCGCCGCCCCTGAGGACTGCACGGTGTTGAACAGCTGACTCAGCTGCTGGACAGGTTCGAACAGGTTCCCGAGGTAGAGCACGAACGCGGCGACGGTCCCGACCGACACGCTGCCCTGGTGGACCAGCACGCCGCCCACACCCACGACCGCGGCAGTGGCCGCGGTGCCCGCGAATTCCACGACCGGGAAGTACTCGGCGGAGATCCGTGTGGCCTTCATGTTGGCCTCGTACTGCGCCCGGTTGGCGCCGCCGAAGGTACGGATCACGTCGTCCTCACGGGCCGAGGCCTGCACGACACGGACACCACTCAGACCTTCCTGTAGCGACGACATCGTCGCCCCGATGCGGTCGCGCAACGTCAGGTACGCAGCATCGGATCGGCGACGGAACCGCTTCGTCGCCATCACCACGAACGGGAAGCCGACCAGCGACGCCAGCCCCAGCATTGGGCTCATCAGCAGCAGGACGACGATCGATAGCGCGATCAGGAGCCCGTTCGTGACGAAGGCGACGAGGCCGATCTGCACCAGGTCGGTGATGGCGTCGATGTCGCTCGTCATGCGGGCCACGAGCTTGCCGGTCGGTTCGCGGTCGTGGAACGCCATCGGCAGCCGCTGCAGATGGGCGAACACCCGCACCCGCAGATCACGCAGGAAGCCCTCACCGACGAGGCCGACGAGGCGGACCTGCATGCGCCCGAACGCGAACCCGATGATCACGACGGCGAAGTAAGCGATGGCGGCGACGTTCAGGGCATGGGTGTCACGGGCCCGCACGCCCCTGTCGATGCCGACTCGGATGAGCAGGGGGCCGGCGAGCGTGGCCAGCGTCGAGCCGATCATGACGGCCACGGCCGCAATCGTGCGGCCGCGATGCGGGCGCAGGAACGACGCGGTCCGGCGGGCCACCTTCGCCGCCGTGCCACGGTCGAGGCGATCCTCCTCGTCGATGGCACGCTGCATCACCCAACCCATGACGCGACCTCCCCTTCCGCAGCGACGGGTGCCGGTTCGGCTCTGGCCAGTACCTCCCGGTAGCGCTCGCTCGTAGCCAGCAATTCGTCGTGCGTGCCGCTGGCCACGATGCGGCCGCCGTCGAGCAGCACCACCCGGTCGGCCATGGCGATCGTCGCGGCCCGGTGCGCGATCACCACCGATGTGCGGTCGCGCATCACCTCGGCCAATGCGGCACGGATCTCGTGCTCCTTCGTCGGGTCGACGGCCGACGTCGCGTCGTCGAGGATCAGCACGCGCGGATCCGCAACGATGGCCCGGGCGATGGCGATGCGCTGACGCTGCCCGCCCGACAGCGACTGGCCCCGCTCGGCCAGCACGGTGTCGTAACCATTCGGAAGCGCGCAGATGAAATCGTGCGCGCCTGCAAGGTGCGTGGCCCGCAGAACATCGGCCTCGGTGGCGTCGGGTCGGGCGAACACGAGGTTCTTCCGGACGGTGTCCGAGAACAGGAACGTCTCGTCGAAAACAAGAGCGACCGCCCGGCGCAGCTCGCCGAGAGGCAGCGACCGCACGTCGATCCCGTCGACGAGCACCCGACCGGCGGACGGGTCGTAGAAACGCGGGATCAGCCGGGCCATGGTGGTCTTCCCGCTCGCCGTCGCGCCGACCAGCGCGACGACTTCACCGGGCGCGATGGTCAGATCGAGGTCATCGAGCACCGCCGCATGGCCGGCACCCGGGTAGGCGAAGCGGACGTGCTCGAAGCGGACCGCACCCACGGGTCGTGCGTCCGTCCGTGCGGGCAGGTGACGTGGGTGCGAGGGGTCATGCACATCGGATTCCACCGCCAGGACCTCAGCTATACGAGTGGCGGACACCCCGGCCCGCTGCGCCTGCGCGATCACCATCCCGGTAGAGCGCAGCGGCCAGACAAGCATGAGCACATACGAGTTGAACGCGATCAGCTCGCCGAGCGACATCGACCCGTTCAGCACGCGGTGCCCGCCGAACCACAGGATGGCGACGAGGCCGAGCTGCGGCAGCAGATCGAGCAGCGGCCAATACAGCGCCCGCACCTTGGTGCCGGCCATGGCCCGTTCGTACACATTGTCAGCGCGCCTACGAAGCAGCGCGCCCTGGCGATCCTCGGCGCCGAAGCCCTTCACCACACGGATGCCGGACAGCGTCTCCTCGACGACACCGGACAATCGCGCCAGCTCCTGCTGGAAGCCGAGCACCGTCGGGTGCAACCGGTGCGAGAAGCGGCGCGCGAAGTAGTTCACCAGCGGCAGGGCGAGCAGCGAGACGAGCGCGAGCTGCCAGTCGAGCGTGAACAGCACGACCGTCGCGCCGATCATCGTGACAGCGTTGCCGAGCGTGATCGGCACCATGGTGATGAAGCCTTCGACCGCTTTGAGGTCGGTGTTGGCATTGGCCAGGAGCTGTCCGGTTGGGTGCGTGTCGTGGAAGGCGAACGGCATGCGCTGCAGATGCGCGAACAGCCGGTCGCGTATCCGCAGTTCGTTCAGGTAGGAGACCTGGAACGCCTTGATGCGCCGAAGGCCCGCGCATGTCGCCGAGATGAAGCCGAGGGCGACCATGACGAGGGACCACTTCAGTAGCGCACCCGGCTGGTCGCCGATGATCCCGCGGTCAACGACAATCCGGGTGACGGCCGGGATGGCGATCTTGGCGAACGTCCACCCGAGGCTGGCCGCGAGCCCCGCGGCGATGCCCACCCGCTGCGGCCGGAGCATCTCGCGAAGCAGCGCCCAGCCGGGGGCGGAGGGCGACGGGCTGGGGTCGGGCAGCTCCTGATGCTCCTCATCGGTGTCGGGCACGGAGGCGTTCACCTGAGCGTGTCTACCCGAAGGGCCCGGGGACACCGCCAATCGGCCGACCGGTCACCGACTCGAACGTGAGGGAGGGAAGCGACTACAACTGCCCGGTGCAGCTGTTCCTCCAACGGGTCTTCGATGCGCTCGGCAACGGGGCGATCTACGCCGCGCTCGCCGTCGCACTTTCGCTTGGGTACCGCTCGAGTGGCCACCTCAACTTCGCGCTGGGCGAGGGATCGATGGTGTCCACGTACGCCGCACTCATCCTCGCTTCGAAGGCCAGCCCACGGCTCAAGTTCAGCCAGTGGGCGAATGCTCACCTCGGCACGCCATGGCCTCTGGTGCCGTCGTTCCTCGGTGCAATGGTCGTCGGGTTCCTCATCTCGGTTGCCATCTACGGCGGCTTCATGGGCCGGGGGCGACCCCGAACTGTCATCGCCGTCGTTGGCATCACCATCGGTGTGAGCCTCCTCTTGCACGGCCTCGTGACCCAGACCGTCGGCACCGGCTTCCGAGCCTTCCCGACGCCGTTCCCCCAGGGTCCGGACGCCCATGTGAGCGTCGGCGGTGCCCGCCTCTGGTTCGAGAACGTCGGCATCGCATTGACGCTTGCCGTCGTGCTCGGCGCGCTAGCGCTGGCCATGAAGCTGACCAAGCTCGGCCTAGCGTTCCGTGCGGTTACGACGAACCGCGCCAGCTCGGAGCTGGTGGGCATCAGCGTCGGTCGCACGCTCGCGCTGGGCTGGGGCATGGCCGGAGCGCTCGGCGCGCTGGCCGGGGTGCTCGTGGCCAACACCACGCTGGTCGAGCCGAACATGATGGCCCGACTCTTCCTCTTTTCCCTCGCGGCGGCAACGATCGGCGGCCTCGACAACCCGGTAGGCGCGGTCGTCGGCGGATTCGTAGTCGCCCTCGTGCAGACGATGGCGGGTGGCTACGTCCCCGCGATCGGTGGCGACGTCAGCGAATTGGTCGCCATCGCCCTCCTGCTGATCGTGCTGTTCGTCCGCCCACAGGGACTCCTCGGACGACCCCACGTTGTCCGCGCCTGAGGCGCATCGTCCGCACGGCCGGATCCGAACGTTGCGGCTCAACTACCTTCGAATGTCCGCGTCCGGCTATGACTGCGCCGTGCAATCGCTTCGTCGGCCGGGCTCCGACTCACGCATGCCTCGTTCGTGGGCATTGGGTGTCCTTTGCGTATTGGCGCTGCTCGCTCCCGTTCGACTCACCGCGATACCGCTGCGGAACGTGACGACGGCGGTGGCCATGACCGTCGCCGTGCTCGGCGTGAACCTGATGGCCGGATTCGTCGGGCGGGTCGCACTCGGTCACGGTGCGTTCGTCGGGGCCGGGGCGTACACCACCGTCATCCTCTCGGCTGATCATGGTTGGCCGATGCTGGCCACCATCCCCGCTTCCGCGCTCGTCGGCTTCCTCGTCGGACTGGTCGTCGGGCTCCCGGCCTTGCGCATCCGGGGCCTTCACCTTGCGCTCGTCACGTTGGCGGTGGGCGCCGCGTTCGGACCGATCATCAAGCGGCTCGGCACGCTCACGAACGGCCCGAACGGCAAGTCCTCGAACGCCGCATGGATCGCGCCGACCTGGTTCGGCGAGAGTCGGGATGCGAACGGCCGGTGGGGGTACCTCACCGTGCTCGCTGTCGCGGTCCTGGTGTTCGTGATGGTCCGGAACCTCACGAGTGGGCGCGTCGGGCGCTCCCTCGTCGCACTGCGCGACGGCGAGATCGCCGCTGTCACCAGTGGTGTGGCCGTTCGCCGCTACAGCGTCACGATGTTCGGCTGCTCGGCCGGCGTCGCCGCCATCGCCGGCTCGCTGCTCATGATCCAGACTCCATTCGCCGCCATCTCCAGCTATGAGTCGTCGTTGTCGCTCTACCTCTACGCAGCCGCGACTGTCGGGGGATTGGCCACGATCAGCGGTGCGGTCATCGGCGGGGTGATCCTCGTCGCGGTCCCCTACCTGACGGCCCGATTCGGGATCACGATCGACTCCGGCATCATCTTCGGCCTCGCGCTGATCGCCGCGGTGACGCTGTTCCCCGCCGGCGTCAGCAACATCTTCAGCAGCTGGAGTCGCAGTGGCCGGGCGGCGTTGCACGCCGCCGCTCAGTAGGGACCGGACCCCTCAATGCGCGTGCGACAGGTGCGCGAGCCGTGACGTACGAGTCCGCCCGGTGATCGCAAACACGACGGTGAATGCGAGGAACCCGACGAGCACGATCGTGGCCCCCGATGACACGTCGAGGTGGTAGCTGAGGTACATACCGACGAGTCCGTTGGCGGCGCCGATCGCGGTCGAGATCCACAGCATTCGGGCGAAGGAGTTCGTCAACATCCGGGCGATCACGGGCGGCACGACGAGCGCAGCCGCGATCAGCGTGACGCCGAGCACCTTCATGCTGGCCAGGATCGAAAAGCTGAGCAGAAGCATCAGGACGGCGTCGTAGCGGGCCGTGTTGATGCCCGAGACGTTCGCCACCTCGGGGTCGAACGTCGAGAACAGCAGCCCGCGATACATCGCGGCCAGAACGACCACGACGGCGACGGCGACCCCGACGATGATCCAGACGTCGTTCGTCGACACGCCGAGCACACTCCCGAACACCGTCGCCTCGATGCTCTGCTTCACCCGCGAGTACAGCCCGAGCAGCGCGATGCCGAACGCGAAACTGGCAGTCGTGATGACACCGATGGCGGCATCAGCGGCGATGATCCGCCGACGCGACACGCGGCCGATCGCCAGCCCGGAGGCGAGTCCCCAGATGCCGGCGCCGAGGAAGAAGTTCACGCCCACGGCCGCGCAGATCGCCGCTCCGCCGAAGATGGCGTGGCTCAGGCCGTGGCCGATGTAGCTCATGCCCCGAAGCGTCACGTACACGCCCAGCAGTCCACACAGCCCTCCGGCGATCGTGCACACGATGAGTGCATGACGCAGGAACGCGAAGTGGAACGGGTCGAGGAGGACCGACATGGATCGCTACCGTGCCGCTTCGGCAGAGGGCGGCGAGATCGGCGGTACGAGCCGCAGACCGTGCCCGCCGTCGATGACGAGGGGCATTCCCGCGTGCTGTAGCACCTCCATCGGCGCGCCATAGGTGCGTTCGAGGATCTCGGAGGTGAGCACCTCCGACGGCGGACCCTCGCCCTGCACCGTCGTGTTCAGGCAGACGAGGTGCGGCAGGTGGGCCGCCATCCCGTTGAGATCGTGTGTCGTAAGAACGATGGCGAGGCCCTCGCGGTTCAGCTCTTCCAAGAGGTGGAGCACCTCGTGGCGTGTCCGCACGTCGATGCCCGACGTCGGTTCGTCCATGAGCAGCAGATCCGGCGAACCGATGAGTGCACGGGCGATGAACACCCGCTGCTGCTGGCCTCCCGAGAGCTCGCGGATGTGCCGTGAGCCGAGCGCACCGATTCCCAGCCGATCGAGGATGCCGTCGACGATCGCCAGCTCCTCCTTCGTCGTCCACGGCCGGAACCGCCGTGCCGGCCGGGCCATGAGCACCGCCTCGTGCACCGTGATGGGGAAGCTCCAGTTCACCGCTTCAACCTGGGGCACGTAGCCGACCCGCAGCCCGACCCGGCGGTGGACCGTGCCGTGCAGTGGTGCGATCGAGCCGAGCAACACCCGCAAGAGGGTGGTCTTGCCTGAGCCGGAAGGCCCGACGATCCCCGTGAGCTGACGCTCACGCACGTGCAGCGTGACGTCGTCCAACACAACGCCGCCGATGTCGTACGCGTGCGATACGCGCCGGACGGACATGAGCGTGTCAGTGGGCTGGAGGGGAATGGGCATGGGATAATCTGCGCGCGTACTACCTCACTGCGGGTAGCGCGCCGCGTCCTTGGTGACGTCGGAGGCGTTGAACGCCTTCAGCTTGGCGGGGTTGCCACCGAGGTTCGAGACCATGGTGACGAAGTCGAACTTCATGAGCCCGAGATAGGAGTGGTCGACGCCGCCCGGGGCGCCGGGAAGGTCGTCGTCCCGCAGGCTGTCGACGTAGCGGGTGTTCGTCTCCTTGCCGATCTGGGCCAGCACCGGGCTGGGGAACACCTCGGACCCGAAGATGGCCGGCACCTTCTCCTTCTTGATCTGCGTGATGAGCTGAGCAACTTCCTTGGGCGTCGGCTCCTCGAAGTCCGACACCTGGATGGCGCCGATCACGGTCCAGCCGTAGGTCTGCGCGAAGTACGCATAGGCGTCGTGATAAGTGAGCAGCTTGCGGTTCCCGGCCGGGATCGAGGCGGTCCCGTCGCGCATCAGCGAATCGAGCTCGTTGACCTTCTTCACGTACTTCGCGCCGTTGGCCTTGTACGTGGCCGCGTTCGCCGGGTCGGCCTTCGCCAGTACCGACATTGCTATCTGCGCATAGCACTTCGCCATCGGCGGGTTCGTCCAGAGGTGCGGGTTCGGCTTGCCGCCCTCCTTCGGGAAGGAGAAGTCGTAGACGTACTGGTCAGCGGAGATGCTGAGCGTGCCGAGCTCGATGGTCTGCGCCGTCTTCAGCGCGTTCTCCTTCGCGAGTTCCTTGGTGGGGTCTTCGAGCTTGAGACCGTTCACGAAGATCACATCGGCGGTTGTCATCAGCTTGGCCACGCTTGGCTTGGGCTCGTATGTGTGAGAGTTCGTGCCTTCCGGGATCACGCCTTGCACATCGGCCCGATCGCCGGCGATGTTGGCCACGATCGAGGTGATCGGCGCCACGGTGGTGACGACCTGGAGCCTGCCCTTGGCCGGACCGGAGCGGGTACTACCCGCAGTGACGGCTGCCGCGGGGCAGGTGAATGGCTTCGTCGCGGCGACCGCGCCTGCCCTGAGGGCGGGGGTCAGCGTCACGGCCAGCAGCGCGCCACCGACCCCTACGGCGCAAGTCTTGCGAATCAGTCTTGTGTCGGTTCTCACGTTTCGTCGCTCCGGAAGGTCTGCGACGACGACGTCATCGTCGAGGGTTCGGCGGGTGGTGATCACTACTGCGAACCACTTGCGACAAGACCCTAGCCGCCCGACGGCTCGTCTGCGACCAACTCTCTGCGCGGCCGCGCACGTGGACGCCACGACTTCACCCCATCCGGACGGAACGCAGAACGAGCAGCATGCCGGCACCGATGATGGCCAATCCGGAGATCAGGGGCAGGGCATTGACGACGGCCACGAGCCCTCCGCCCAGCACGGTGCCCCGGCTCTGCGTCCACCGCCGCACCCGGCTCTCGAAGCGCACCATGAGCAGGCCGGCGCCGATCAGCGTGCAGGCCAGCCCGATCCCGTAGGCGACGACGAGCAGCAGCCCGAAGGGAATGCGGCCGAGGGCGATCGCACCAAGTAGGACAACGAGCGCCGATGGGCTCGGGACGAGACCGCCGGCGAGTCCCATGGCGATCAGCTCGCGTCTGCGGACGAGGGCGCCGGGCGCCGGCAGAACGTGATCGTGCTGCCAGCCACCGTGGGCGTGGGAGGTCACGATGAACCGTTCGTCGGTCGGGTGGGAGCGTACCTGGGCACCGACTTCCTTGGCCGGATGCGGGTGCTCGTGCGGGTCCGGGTGCTCGTGCGGGTGCGGGTGCGGGTGCGGGTGGGGGTGGGGGTCCGGGTGCCGGTGCGGGTGCTCATGACCGTGACCGTGCTCATGACCGTCGTCATGCGAATGACCGTCGTCCTGCGAATGCCCGTGGACCCCGGGTCCGCCATCGTGGTCGGTGAGCGCAGCAAGCAGCCGCGGCGACCGCAGCCGCGAGCGCACGAGCGTCACCCCGACACACACGACCAGCACACCCGATGCGATGCTCGTCCAACGCAGCGCGCCCGCCGGGGAGACCTTCGACGACGCCGTCACCAGCGTGCCAAGCACAAGGATGCCGATCGTGTGCGTGAGCGCCACGGTCCCGCCGATGGCCAGGATGTCACCCTTCCTTCCACGGCGGCTCACTGCGTAGGCGGCCATGATGGTCTTGCCGTGCCCAGGGGCCAGCGCATGGAACCCGCCGAGCACCAGCGCCAGCAGCGTCGCGCCGATGGCGAACGGAATGGTCAGCGAACGATGGGCGACGAGCGACTGGAACCGTTGCGTGAGACCGTCATTCCCTCGTGAGCCCACCGACGTCGGAACCGATGACGGGCTTGACGACGGACCGTCCGCAGGCGCGTGGCGACTTTCGTCGGGCGTCGCCGAGAACGAGGCTTCGCGTTGATGCAGCGGCGAGGTCGCCGCGCCGGAGGGGTACGAGCGCAGCTCGTTGGTCAGAGAGACAGCGGCAACCTCGCTGCTGAGGCGAACGCCATCGCCCACAGCGGTGATCTCGCGCCACCCAAGCCGATCATTGAAGTTCGTGTCCCGGACAGCGAGCGCAACGGCTGCGGTACCCGGCGAAGCCACCCGCGCTGCCTTGTAGCCGCACTCCAGGCGAAGGGTGCTGAGCCCGGCCTGCCCGGGGACGAACGCGAGCACGTGCGCCGGAATCGCCACCAGTGCAGCAGCCTGCCCGCCGACCGTGACCTCGAGTCCCCTGGCGATCGACGCACAGGTCCGGTCGCGCCATGGGTCGCCGACTGCAGCCGGTACCGGACCGGTGACAACGCCGAGTTCCTGGCGCACCTGGAGCGCCGGGATCTCGGCCATGTCGACGGTGTACCGGAGGATGAGCGAACCTGGATACACCACGAGTCGCGTGGCCGTGTTGGTGGTGAAGTTGCCGAGCGGATGCGCACTCGCGGGTGACGCCGAAAGGGCCGTCAGCGCTGTGGTCGCAACGAGGGTCAGTCCGAGGGCGGCTCCCAGACGGCCCACTTGTCGACCCGCACCGCCGCGCCGCTCAGGCTGCGCTCGGACCAACCGGAAGGTGCGAACAGCAAGGTTCATGATCGGACTCCCAACGTGTCAGCCATGGCTACCAGATCTGCATGCTGCGAAACGGAGAACCAGGGGTTCCGCAGTGCCAGCTGAAGTTCCGTCTTGGCCTCAGCCTTCTTGCCGATCGCGGCGAACACACGGGCTGCGTGCCAGTGCACCGACGCGACTGCGGGGTTCGTCGCAATCGCTTCGCGCGCATACCGTTCAGCGGCGGCCGCGTCACCGTTCACGAACAGCGCCCACGCCATGGCGTCAGCCGTGAAGATCGTCCTGCGCTCGGCGTAGGCGCGCCGTGCCGCGGCCACGGCCGCAGCGCCGGATGACGGGCCACGATCGGCCAGCAGGATGGCCAACTCGGCATCGACGACGGCGCCGTTCGAACGGAAGAGGGCGATGCTCGCATCGACAAGCTGGTCTGCGGCCACGTTCGCCTTCGGGTCCTTCGCAGCCCGGGCGACGTCGCTGCGCAGGCCCAACGCGCCCGGTAGGGGCACGCGCTGGGTGAGGCGGTCGAGCATGGCGGCAGCATCGGTGAGGCGGCCCTTCGCGGCGAGCACGCGCGCCTGTCCCATGGCCGCGACGGACGAGGTCGGGGTGACGGCGAGCGCGGCTTCATAGGCCCGACCTGCTGCGTCGAGGTTGCCCTTCTCCAACAGCAGATCGCCGAGGTAAGCCTGCGCGACAGATCGGTCGAGCGACCCCGCCGGCGCAGCGATGGCGGCTTGGCGCATGGCCGCCTCGGCGCCCAGGAGGTCACCGTTGAGCTGGCGGAGGTAGGACAGCCGGGACAGCGCGGCCACACCGGGCCGTAGGTCGAGCAGGCGATCCACTTCGGTCGCGGCAGCGTCATAGCGGCCGAGCTCGATCTGCGCATCGATGAGTGCAACCCGGGCTGCGAATCCGTCGGGCCGCGCGGCGAGGGCGCGGTCGGCGAGGGCGCGGGCGGCAGCGAACTGGTGGCGGGCAAGATCGAGGCCGGCCTGAAGCGCAAGAACGTCCGGCGAATCCGGCAGCAGCGAAGCGGCGCGCGCAAGAGAACGATCGGCGAGGGGGTAGTACGAGGGGTCTGCGGTCTCATAGGCGCGGCGTACGTAGGTGCCGCCGAGGTCGCGCCACGCCGCACCGTTCTGCGGCGCCGCGGCCACGGTCTTCTCAAGGCTCGAGATCTTCGCTTCGGTCGTCTGCGCCACGCGCACGACGGCTGTGGCCGGGGGTGCGGTGGGAGCCGCGGCGCGGGCCGGAAGGCCGACGCCGAGGACCACCGAGATGCCGACGCCCGCGGCGAGCGCCGCCCGCGCCCGAAGGCGCGAGCGGCTCCCGACCGATTGGTGCGGGGCGTGCGACCGCGTCACGGCGTTCGCTCCATTGCTCGTTCGTCGCTGCTTCATCACGGTCACACGCATCTCCCCGTCACCTTCGCTCAGCGAGCGGTGACGTTCGGGTTGGGATAGGTGGAGTAGCCGTCGTTCGGCATGCCCACATAGGGGAACCGGGGCAGGAACTCCTTGTCGTTGAAGTCCACACCGTCGCCGAGCGCATTGTTCGGGAAGATCTTGAACTCCTTCGAGAAGTCGGTGGCGCCGGCAACGACCTGCAGGGCGGCGTCGATGACGTCGTCGCTGAGGTAGCGGCCGTTGGGGAAGGCCGACTTCGGTGATGCGGTGTTGAGCCGCAGCTGCTCGGACGGCTTGACGCCCTTCGGCTTGTTCACGCCCGGGATGCCGGTCAGGAAGATGGTCGCGAGATCCTCGCGCCCACCCAGCCCGAGTCCGGTCGACACCGAGGTCGGCACCTTCACGCCCGGGTACAGGACCGGGATGAGCTTGCCGAGCTCGGGTTCGAGAACACCCTTGGCGAACTGCGCGTCCTTGTCCGGGGAGGAGCTGTTGAAGAGATCCTTCGCCCCGACCGGCACGATGACCTCGTTGACGAGCGGCTGGCCCAGTCGGGCGACCTGCTTCCAGGTGTCCGTGCCACCGCTCGCAGCCGGAACCCGACGCGACGTCGTGGACCACATGCCGATGACCGAGTCCCCCGCGGTGAGACGCGACGACGGTACTTGCAGCACTATGGAGTGCACGTTGAACCCGGCGAGGTAGTCGCGGCCCGGAGCTGTCGGCAGCGGCACCAGGTGCGCGGCGTTCAGCGGACGCAGACCACCCAGGTCGAAGATCGACCCCAGGTCGGCGAAGAACGGATCGTCACGCGGGCCCGCGAAGACCCGGATGCTCGAGTTCTCGAGCGTCGCCATCGCCGAGTCCGCAAGCGCGCGGTAGTTCGGCATGGACCTGGGGCCGACGTTGGCCGGAGCGACGATCAGCTTGGTCCCGATGTCGGTCGACTTACCGCCGCGGACCTCGGTCAGTGTGTAGGTCTGCTTCACGTTCAGATCGGGATCGTCGAGCGACGTGACCTGATTCGTGTTGTAGAGGAACGTGTTCGGGTTCGAGTACGTCGTCTTGAAGCGGAACTGGTACTTGATGTCCGCAACGGCGTCACCGTTGTTGTCGATGTTGAACTCGTAGAGCACGTCGTCGCCGAACTTGTGGAAGTTCGGGCCGCCGGCAGCCTCCTCGAAGGGATTCACGTTCATGACGAGCGTGGTCGAATCGAGTCGGTCCGGGCTCACGAACGCGTAGACGTCCGTGAGGTCGGCGACCGGGTCTTCGGCGATGGCCGGAGCCTCTCGGTGGCTAGAGGCCGTCGCCGGGAGCATCGCGGCGAGCGCGAGCCCGGTTGCGATGCCTGCCGCAGGCAGGAGCCTTCGAAGGGGGATGCGCTTTTGTCGCATTGGGGGGTGGTCCTTTCGGTGGATGAACTTCTGGTTGCCTGGTGTCGAACTGCCGACGACCGGGTTAGCTGCCGAACGCAAAGCGTCCGACTTGGTACGCGCACGTACCAAGATCTGCAGAGAGGGCTTCAGGAGGACTGAAGACGCGGAGGTCCGCGCCGTCAGAGGTGGAAAACGGGAGTCACGGCACCGCGGATGTCGCCCGGGCCAGACCGATGACCGTCCAGCCATCTGCGACCGGAGCCGCAACCACGCGCATGGGAACCGGTCCTTTCAAAGTCACGACTCGAGCCCACGACAGCGCTGATCCGCCGAAGCCTTCGATGATCGGTTCGGGTTCGTCGAGCGCGTCGAGGTCGCCGATCCCGTCGGCCGCCACGGTCCCCGTCTTCTGACAGAGCGCATCGCCGAGGCCTGTGACCCCGAGAAGTCCGTTCGCGTACTCGTTCGCGGGCGGGCCACACTGCTGACGGCTCTCGGCCCATTTGATCACCGCGGCCCGGACCTGGCCGTCGGACGCAGGCGAGCGGTCCGGGAAGTGCTGCTCGACGGAGCGTCGGACCCAGCTCACCAGATGCGAACCATTCTCGATCGTGGCCGGAAGGGTGACCGTTGCGGTCGGTGAGACGAGCCCGACGATCTCGCTGATGCGCGGGGTCTGCACCACGTCGACGGTCACCCGATCGGCAGTACTGTCCTTCACCCGGAAGGACTTCCACCCTCCGGCTGCGAACTGCTCGGCGAGGGCTGCGGGCCCAGCCAGCCGGGCGCGGTCAGCGGCCGACAAGAACGCCCACGCCCCGGTGAAGTCGCCGACGAGCGCTCGATCGAGGAACCCAGTCGCTGCCCCTCTCGCCGTGGATGCGGATTTCGGTGCCACCGAAGCAGGAACCGTTGAGGCTGTAGTCGCGGCGGCGAGTGCAGTCGTCGGCACGACGAAGTCCAGCCCGGCGACGCGACGGCCTTTGACGGCCGCCGACGGGACCGATGCTGATCGGTTCGCCGCTGCGACCGTCGAGCCGGGCGATGCCGGTGCTGCTGTGCTTCCGCCACCCGACGAGCACCCCACAAGGGAGAACAACCCGGCGATCGTCACCGCGCTGACCGTCGCCGTCATCCTCCCCGTGACGTTGGCGTGCATCCGTGCATTCATCTGCGAGCCCGTTCCTGTCCGTCGGTGCTGAGGTTCAGAACCCTGGTCGTCGCAGTTGCGAGGTTTGGTTCCGATCCAAAGGTTGTTCGCTGCCGATCGCAATCTGGATGCCGGGGACCGCAGATTTTGATCCGACCGGCGGGAGCTCGTTCTTGCCATGATTTGCGGGCCTACCCTGGTCATCACCGCAGCAAACGTCGCTACTTCGCCGCAATCGGAGGGCACGGGAGCCGGGAAGGGTTGGCGTGCAAATGCACAGTTGTAACGGTTGCGAATGCCTGCGGCACGATATGCAGGTGATCGACGTCATCCTTCCTGCCCTCAACGAAGAGCTCGCGCTTCCCCCGCTGCTTGCGGCGTTCCCCGCCGGCTATCGGGCGATCGTGGTGGACAACGGCTCGACCGACGGGACGGCGCGCGTCGCGGCCGCCGCCGGTGCCCTCGTCGTGCACGAACCACTGCGGGGTTTCGGTGCCGCGTGCGCGGCCGGCCTGCACGCCGCGACGAGCGACGTGGTGTGCTTCATGGATGCCGACGGTTCGCTCGATCCTGCACAGCTTCCGATGGTGGCCGACCCCGTCGTCGACGGACGGTCCGACATGGTGCTGGGTGCGCGCATCCCCGAGCGAGGCGCATGGCCGCCGCATGCGCGGTTCCTGAATCGGGTGCTCGCGTTCGAGTTGCGCCGGCGGACCAAGGCGCCGCTCCACGATCTCGGTCCGATGCGGGCCGCCCGCCGGGAGGGTCTGCTCGCACTCGAGATCGCGGACCGCCGTTTCGGCTGGCCGCTCGAAATGGTGCTGCGAGCCGCGAAGGCCGGCTGGACGATCACCGAGGTACCGGTGACCTACGCACCCCGGGTAGGCAAGTCGAAAGTCACCGGCACGCTGAAGGGGACGATCCGCACCATCCGCGACATGCGCAAGGCACTCGCCCAGTGAGCAGCGGCAAACCCGGCCTCCCGGCCCTGATCGTGCTCGCCAAAGCTCCCATTCCGGGCCAGGTGAAGACTCGCTGCTCACCCCCGTGCACTCCTGAGCAGGCAGCACAACTCGCCCGCGCCTCACTTGATGACACGCTGCGAACCGTTCTCGATGTACCGGCTTCGCGCCGTGTGGTGGTGCTCGACGGCGATCAGGGCGACTGGCTTCCGGCGGGCTTCGAGGTCATCCCTCAGCGCACGGGCTCGCTCGGAGAACGTCTCGATGGTGCCTTCGCCGATGTGGACGGCCCCGCAATTCTCGTCGCCATGGACACACCGCAACTCGATGCCGGCATGCTCGCCGGGGCCGCCCGCCAGCTCGCGACGCGACCGGGCGAGGCGCTCGTCGGCCCGGCCGACGACGGCGGATTCTGGGGAATAGGCCTCAACTACTCGCCACCCGGGCTGTTCGCACAAGTGCCGATGAGCCGTGACGACACATGCCGCTCTCTTCTTGATGCGCTCGCCGGCTTTGCGATTCCCTGGACGCCACTTCCCTTCCTCACCGACTTCGACGACTTCGAAACCGCATGCGAGATCGCCCAAGCCATCCCGACTTCGGCATTCGCCGCCGCTGTCCGCCGGATCAACGACGAGCTCGGCCGGGCACCGTCGGAGAAGTTTGAGCCGGAGGAGTCGCGATGAGCCCTCGTCGCACCGTTGCGGCGGGCGCGCCTGCGGGAGTTGACCGGTCGCATCACCGGGCTGGTGGGCTGATTCTCCGAGATGGCGACTCGATGGTGCCGTCGGACAACCCGGCACCGCGCCGCGAGGAGAAAACCGGTTGCGTCGAACGGCGGGAGCACGGAACATCGTCGTTGTGCGCCACGCGAGAAGGGTCGGACCCGTTGGGCGTGAGGGGCCGATGTCGCGCCAGGCGAAGAACGTCGTAACCGACGATGTCCGCGAGGCCCCGGCGTCGGCGTCGCCCGGTCTCCAAACGGCTCTTGGCAACCGGAACATCGCGAGGATGCTCGGTGCGGCCCCGATCCAGCGGGTTCCGCCGAATGCGTCAACCCCGTCCACTGCGGGAGGCCCGGCCGGTGCCGATCCGGTTGAGCGGGTCAAGGCCGCCATCAACGCCAGGAACTTGGACGGACTCATCACCATCGAGAAGGAGCTCCGGTTCGAGCTGGCGAAGGATCCGCTGAATCCTCCACTAGCGGTGCGCGAGGCCCTCGCCAACGCGCGGCACTGGGCGATGGAGCGAATTGCGGCGATCCGTGACACGTATGCGGCGCCGCTCGCTCAGAACGCCACGGTGGCCGGCTCTGACGACGACCATTCCGGAGAGCGTGAGGTGACCGAGACGCTGATGGACGACGAATGTGCGCCATTCCTCGGCGTCCTCGCGGAGGGTCACCCGGAGTACCGCTACGAGTACGCGAACACCGACGTCCAGACCAAGGTGCTCGCGGCGGTTTCTCTGCACGCATCACGACGTGGCGTCGCCCAGATCGGTCACCGCAGCGCGGCGGAAGCGGAGAGCCGTGCCAAGTCCAACCTCACGGAAGGGTCGTGGTGCGGCGCGTTCGCCTACACCCAAGCCGAGGCAGCCGGCGGGCTCGGTCCGCACCTCAGGGCGGCAATGCAGGGCGAGGGCGGCATCCGTTCGGCACTCACGTACGCAGGCGCGGCAAACAACCCGTGGGTGTGGGTGTTCAACCGCTGGACCAAGCTGCAGGACTACCACGCCGAGCGGAAGTCACTTCGCTTTTACGACCCCGTCACGACCGCAGCGCCGGCTCACGGGATATTGCCGGGCGACCTAGTCCTGATCGACAACTCCTTCGGGACGGATCCCGACCACATCACGACCGCCGTCTCCTTCGACGGTCGCTTCCTGCGGACCATCGGCGGCAACCAAGGCGGCGCGGCAGCGACGGATGAGACCGGAGTGAGCCGCAGCGGACCGTTCGATCTCCTCCATAACCCGATCCAGAACGACGTGACCCTGCCGAAGGACAAGTGGCCGATCGGCAAAGACGGGAAGCCGGTGAAGACTGCCGACCCGACAAAGGTGAAGAACCACCGGGTCCACGGCGTCGGACGCTGGTCAATCGTCGACTACGAGATTCGGCTCTATCACGGCGGCGAGGCCGCACCGGCGAAGCCGACGGCGAACGATCTCAAGGCTGCGGCTTCCGTCTGAGGCACGCGCAGTGCAGCTATGGATCGCGACGGCCGTGCTCGTCGAAGGCCCGCTGGAGCACGTCGATCATCTCCTGCGGCACATCCTCGTCGTCAAAGCCGGCAGGCAGACAGCCGAGCATGATGATGGTGGCGCGCATCTGCGCCAGGTATTCACGGCAATGCGAGCAGTCAACGAGATGGCGATCGATCGCCCGGTGTAGCCCGCGTGGCAACGCATCATCGAGATAACCGGTGATCAGTTCTGTCCACTCCTGGCAGGCAACCTGGCGGCGGGCGAGCTTCATCGCGAGTCTCCGAGATGGTTCTCCAGCGCATTGCGCAGAACCGAGCGCCCGCGATGCAGCAGGATGCGCTGGTTGCCTTCACTCAGGTTGAGCAGGTCGCGGACGTCGCTCGACGGCCAACCCTCCACATCTCGCAACATCACCACCCACCTTTGCTTCTCTGGAAGTTGCTTCACCGTCTCCAGAACGAACGAGAACGTTTCATGCGAAGTTGCG
>JAYTFI010000504.1:0-1529 GCA_043734485.1 Acidimicrobiales bacterium
TGTGGAGGCTTGTGTTCGGTTCGCTCGACAGGTCAACCCCCATCTCCAGGTGCTGGTCGTGTCTTCGACTACGGGCGAGGGTCTTGACCATTGGTACGAATGGGTGCGCGCGCTATGCCTGCAAGTGAAGATCCCTGCGGGATGACAGGTGGCTCGCTCGATCCCCGAAGACGCTGCCGACTCCGGGTGCGTGGCTTGGTACAGGGCGTTGGATTTCGACCCTTCGTGTACGCCACAGCCGCAGAGCTCGGGCTCACCGGATCAGTGGCCAACAGTGCAGACGGGGTCAGCATCGACGTCGAGGGCACGGCATCCGCGCTCGAGATGTTCGCGGGCCGGCTGCGAGACCAGCCCCCACCCTTGGCAATGGTGGTTTCGGTTGACTGCGAGGAGCTCGATGTGCGCGGCGGCACGGGTTTCGTCATCGAGAGCTCGCGCCCAGGGGATCGTGCTCGAACCCTTGCCTCGCCCGATGTCACGACGTGCCCGGACTGCTTGAAGGAGCTCGTCGATCCTGCAAACCGCAGGTATCGTCACCCGTTCATCACCTGCACGAACTGCGGGCCGCGATTCACAATCATCACTGCGCTTCCCTATGACCGCGAAAACACCACCATGGCCGGGTTTGCGATGTGCGCCGCGTGCCGGGCTGAGTACGAGGACCCGAAGGATCGACGGTTCCACGCGCAGCCGATCGCGTGCCACGACTGCGGCCCGGTGCTTGAGTTCGTCCGGCCCAACAACGGCGATACCGCTAGTGGCGAAGCCGGCTTGCTCCAGGCCCGGGCAGCCTTGCGCAGCGGCAAAGTCGTCGCGGTCAAGGGACTTGGCGGCTACCACCTCGCCTGTGATGCGAGCAGTAAAGTCGCAGTCGCCGAGCTTCGACGGCGCAAGCGTCGCGGCAGCAAGCCGTTTGCACTGATGGTGCCCGATGTCGCCGTCGCGCGGGAACTCGTCCTGGTCAACGATGAAGAGCAGGCTCTTCTGACGGGGGCACCCCGACCGATCGTCCTCCTCTCCCGGCGCCCCGACGCCGATGAGCGGTTGGCTGCCGCGGTTGCTCCAGGAAACCCGGACCTGGGTGTGATGTTGCCGCATACACCGCTGCATACCTTGCTGTTCGGTCTCGACGGCGATGACCCGGGACCGCAGGTGCTGGTGATGACATCGGGCAACCTTGGCGGCGATCCGATCGTGACCGATGACGCCGAAGCGCTCAGCAGGTTGTCGACTTTGGCCGACTCCTGGTTGCGGCACGATCGCCCCATCCAGGTGCCCTGCGACGACTCCGTGGTGCGGATCATCGACGGTGCGGAGATGGCGATCCGGCGCTCCCGCGGATACGCGCCTCTTCCCATAGCGCTGCCCTTCCCGGTTTCGCCCGTCCTGGCGGTCGGCGCCGATCTCAAGAGCGTCTGCGCCGTGGCGGAAGGCCGCTACGCCTGGATGAGCCAGCACATTGGCGACATGGACGACCTGGCCACCATCGAGGCCTTCGGCGCTACTGAGCAGCACATGCGCGCTTTGAC
>JAYTFI010000505.1:0-3246 GCA_043734485.1 Acidimicrobiales bacterium
AGCGGCGCGAGCCGGCGCAGCGGGGCGGGCTGCGTCGTGATCAGCCTTGGCCTTGTCGCTCAACGCGGCGCGGTACTGCTCGACGCACCCCTCGGCCGCTACTCGCCATGTGAAGCCCTGCAGCACGCGGGCGCGTCCGGCGGCACCGAGGCGGGCCCGAAGCTCGGCGCTGCGCAGGACTTGCAGGATGGCCGCGGCCAGCGCCTCGGGGTTGTTCGGTTCGACCGTGAGCGCAGCTTCCCCGCTTGGCCCCACAACTTCTGGCAGTGCACCGCCAGTTGTGGTGACGAGCGGCGTACCGCATGCCATTGCCTCGATGGCCGGGATGGAGAAGCCCTCATAGAGCGACGGCACGACGACCATCTCAGCCTCGTTGTAGAGCTCGACGATGCGGTCGTCGCTGACGCCCGACTCGAAGGTGACGACATCGTTGAGGCCGAGCCGGTCGAGCAGCTCGGGCAGCACTGACCCCTCGCGTTTCTTGCCGACAATGACCACGTCGATCGGGTGCTCGGTGCGAACCTTGGCGAGGGCCTCCAGCAGCGGACGGAGGCCCTTCAGCGGCACGTCGGCCGAGGCGGTGGTCATGATGCGATGCGGCACCCGGGTGACGCGGGCGAGCGGCTTGAAACGCTCGTGGTCGACGCCGACGGGAACGATGTGGAGCTGCTCGGGGCGCACGTGCATCTGCGCCACGATGTCGCGCTTCGACGACTCGGACACTGTGATGATGCGCGGGATCTGGCGGGCCACCTTCACCTGCATGCCGAGGAAGCCGTACCAGCGCATCAGCGACCAGCGCCGCTTCACGTAGCTGACCGACCGCTTGCTCGGGTAGACCCGGGGCAGGTCGGCGATCTCGAGGTCACGGTCGACGGTGATCGGGTGGTGCAGTGTGGCCACCACCGGCAGGCCGTCGTCCTGTATGCCCTTGATGCCGTAGCCGAAGCACTGGTTGTCGTGGACGATGTCGAAGTCGTGGGCATGGCGGCGCATGTAGCGGCGCACACGCAGCGAGTAGGTCCACGGTTCGGGAAAGCCGCTCGTGCACATATGCGCGAACTCGAGGGCATCGATGGCGATGTCGCCCGCGCCGTCGGCCATGCGGAAGCGCTCGGCGATCTCGTGCGGGCGCGGGATGTGCCACGGATCGTCGGCCCGGAACAGGTCCAGGCTCGGGATCTTCACGAGTCGTAGGCCTTCGTCGAGCACCGGGTAGGGCTGGCCGCTGAGGACCTCGACGTAGTGGCCCATGTCGCGTAGCTCGCGGGCGACGTAGCGGGTGTAAACGCCCTGCCCGCCGGAGTGGGGGTTGCCGCGGTAGACGAGCCAGGCGATGCGCAGCGCTTCGGGGTCGCCGGGTGTCAGCGATGATGCAGTGACGGCGGCCATGAAGCGGAAACGCTACTGGTTGGCCGCATGGACCCGAGCCAACGCTCGGATTCCGCCCGACCGTGGCCCACGCGGCTCTCTGTTGCGCCGGGGCCACCATCCCCACACCACCGCGAGCACGAAGACGGTGATCATGGGCACGTCGTTGGTATGCCCGTACGGGGTGAGGCCCGTCCGCATCCCGACCGCGGCGATCAGCACCTCCCGTCGCCCGACGACCGACCGGGTCACCTGCCCACCCCGTTGGTCGAGCACCGCCGACAGTCCCGTGGGCGCGGCCTGGGCCACCCAACGACCGGTCTCGAGCGCGCGCAGGCGGGCTGCGGCGATCTGCTGGGTGGGAACCTGCATGGTCGTGTACGAGGACGCATTCGTGGGGATGAGGATGGCCTGGCCGCCCTCGCGCACACCCACGCGGGTACGGTCGTCGAAGAAGCTCTCATAGGAGATGGCGATGGCGAACGGCCCGGCCGGTGTGTGGATGATCCCCGGCTTTGTCCCCGGCACTGCATCGCGAGCCGGCAGCGTGGCGAGCCCCCAACCTTCGATGATCGAGCGGAGCGGGAAGAACTCGCCGTAGGGGACGCGCCGGACCTTCTCGAAGCGCTCGCCCACGGTGCCGTCGGGCAGGATCACGATCGCCTGGTTGCGGAAGTTCTTCGGGCCGTCGTCCTCGATCACCCCGACGATGAGCGAGGCCTGATGGTCCCTGGCAATGGTCTCGAGGTCGACCAGCTGCGGTGCGGATGAGAGCACGGGTACGTCGACGATGTCCTCCGGCCAAAGGATCAGGTCGACCGGCTGCGTGATGCTCGCCGTGGCGTCGATATGTGCCTGGTAGGCGCGAACCGTGCCCTGGTCGCTGGCCCGCTGGCCACGCGGACCGCCTCCCTGCACGAGCGCGACACGGCGGGTCCCGTTCGCATGCGTTCCGTCCGGCAGCACGATCGTAAGCGCACCGATGATCACGATCAGACCGGCGACCGCGACCGCGGGTTTGGGTCGCCTGCTGACGAGGAGCGCCAACGCCGCGCCCGCCGCCGCGGTCAGTCCGATGAGCAGCAGTCGTCCACCGAACGCAACACTGCGGGCAAGGGGTCCATCGGCCTGTCCGAGGTCGATGCCACCGAGCGGCAGCCCGCCGAAGGGCCACAGACTTCGAAGGGAGTCGGCGGCGACGAGGCCAATCGGTACGCACACGTAGGGGTTACGACGGCCCGCGAGAGCAAGCCCGATGCCGGTGAACGTCGCTTCCAGCGTCGCCACGAACAGCCCGCCAGGAAGGCTGAAGCTCGTCATCCACCAGAGTGAGATGCCATAGAGGAGGAGCCCGAAGAGGGCGCCGAGGGCGAAGCGACGCCTCAGGCGGGCCCCGTCGGCGGCGATGACCAGCAACCCGATGCCGACGAATGCGAGCGGCCACCAGCCGAAGGGCGGGATCGAGAGCGACGTGATCCCCCCTCCGGCGGCGCCCAGCGCAAGGGCGTGGCGCCGGGGCAACGTGGGGCCTTTGGCGAGCACGGAGCCAGACGCTACCTACTTGTCGACAGCAGCCTTTCGCCCGATTCCGCGAGTGCAGGACGGTGTCCGCCCGGTGTGCCGTAGAGCGTGGTCCGCTGCACGAGTGGACGGGCCAGGGGAGCGACGAGGTCGGCCAGTTCGGCCGGAGTCTTGCCGTGTCCGTGGGTGGCGCCGGCGGCACGGGAGATGGAGGGTGCCGCCCAGGTCGTTCCCGCATGCCTGCAGGAGCTGGCGGACTCCATCGACGCCGATCTTGACCCAGCTGGCCTGCACGTTGTCGATATGGCCGTGATAGGCGATCCTGCCGATGGCATGCATGAGGACGACCTCACG
>JAYTFI010000506.1:0-5948 GCA_043734485.1 Acidimicrobiales bacterium
CATCCAGGCGCACTTGGATAACTGAACGCAGAAAACTTGGCCAAGTTTTCTGCGCGGGCGTAGGGAAAACGGCATGGATTTGCACCTCCCGGCCGGACTCCGTCGCCCTCACCGACCGGCGTCCGTCGCGCTTCCCCTTCGCGACCGCCTCGCGGCGCACGTGGCCTCCTCCACCCTGAGCTTGCTGGACCCCGACCGCATCGAGGCGATTGCCGAAGACATGCGGATTGTTGAGCTGCACCGGCTTCACCATGCTGGCCTGGTCGTCTGCGCCGTAGTGCTCTCGGCCTTCGAGCAAGGCTCGGACACCGAAGGGCGCTGGCTCGATGCGCAGCGGGTATATGAAGAGCTTGGCGGGCCTGTGTCCGGCTCGACATCCTTCCGGAACATGGGGCGCAAGATGTTTCCCGTGATGCAAACGATGCTGCGTCGTCGCGTGGAGGAGTTGATTCGGGAAACCCAGAGTCACGTGTTGAAAGGTCGCCTTGCGGCATTCCGTGATGTGTTGATCCCCGACGGATGCGCGTTCAAGCTCGCCAGCATCCTGTCCGGCATCTCGCCGGGCACGGGACAGCCGGCGGAGCTGAAGCTTCATGCCGTCTACAGCCTCCGCGCGAAGACCGCGATCACCGTGCTTCCGACGGCGGGCTCGGTTCACGATAGCGATGGTTTCTGGCCCGCGCGCTGGGAAGCGGGAGCGTTGTATATCTACGATCTCGGCTATCAGAGCAACGACCGCTTCGTCGAGGCCTCGCTCGCGCACGCCCATCTGCTCCAACGGCTGAAAGAGACGGTCAATCCCGTGGTGGTCGCTTCGTATGGCCCGACAGGATACCGTCGCGTCCTTCGCAACGAGGACGGCTCGCCGATGCGGCTGAAAGAGGCCTGCACGTTCGGGCATGTCCATCAGCAAGAGGTGCTCGACCTCGACGTCGAGGTGACGGACGGAGAGGGACGCACCGTCATCGCCCGCGTCGTCTGTGTGCCTGTCGACGGAGAGGACCACTATTACCTCTCCACGCTCCCGCGCGCCACGTTCACCCCTTTCGATCTGGCCGAGCTGTACAGGGTTCGCTGGGAGGTTGAGCTTTTCTTCCGCAACTGGAAAGGGGGAGTGCGCATGGACCATGTTCATCGGCTCCGCAATCCAACCTCCTTGGCCGTCGCCGTCATGGCTTCGATGCTCGCGGCTCTGCTCAGTCGGGATATTGCGACAGGCCTTGAACGACTCCAGGAGGAAGACCTCGCCCTGGCTCAGGCCTCTGCCCCGAGAGAAACCACACCCGCTCCGCGGCCTTTTCCCCCCTCTGGCGTCGACGCCAGCCGCGCCCTCCGAGCGCAGTCCACTCGCTCCATCTCCCGCTCGACCTGAATCCCCGCCTCCCATCCGGACTCCTCGGGTCCGTTCTCCCCCTGTTCGCACCGCCTTCTCCATCACGCTGCAGTTGGGCCGCTGCTGCCCTGCGCTCGTCGTGCTGGTTCGCAGCGCCTACAGCGACGATCCCGCGGCCGCGCGAGCCGCCGCAAGGCGCGTGGCCACCGGAATCCTTCGCGGAGCGCGTGACCGAAGCCGTGACCCGCACATAAGGCCCCTGCTCGACCAGCAGCTGCGGACCGAGCCTATGACGGACGTCCGAAAGCGGCCCAAGCGCACCGAAGTGGGCTCCGGATCGAGGATAGCAACGGTGTAACCTGCCAGGTGCGCCTGCATGGTGACCACGCACATGTGGTGCTCTCCGATGGATACGGGCAGGACGCCGGATGAGAGGCCCACCACGTCGACGGGAACGTTGCTGAACGGCATACCGAGCGGGCCGGAGACATCGCCCCCCCCAGCACTTCACGGCGCCCGTGGTGGTGATGGCGCACGTCTCGCCAGAGCCTGCGGACACGGCGAGGACGCCGGACGAGAGGCCCACCACATCACCGAGCTTGCCGCCCACGTCGCCCCCCCAGCACTTCACGACGCCGGGGATCGTGAGGGCGCACGTGTGGTAATGTGCCGAGGAGATGGCGAGAACGCCGGACGAGAGTCCCTCGACCTCGACCGGAACCTGGCTGCTGCCAACCACGGAGGAGCTCCCGAGCTGGTCGGCGGCGTTGGAGCCCCAGCACTTCACCTTGCCCGTGGTCGTGACCGCGCACGAGTAGGAGAAATCCGCGGTGACCTTCACGCCGCTCGCCACGACGCTGCATTTGCCGCCGCTGCAGCCCGCAGGACATGCCGTATCGATCTCTGCGTAGCTGCACGTGCCCGCGGAGCAGGTGCCCGGCGACGAGGAGGTGCGCAGCGTCGTCGCCGACACGCACGTGGGCGCCGGCGGCGTGTCACAAGCGATCTCGGCGCAGGTGTCCCCGGCTTCTCCCTCGCCCACGGAGAGGCTCGAGCGAGCGCCGCAGCCGCTCACGAGCGCTGCCGCCACGAGCATTTCCCCGAGCAGAGCCCCGCGCGTCGATCTCATCGTTCGACGTCATCGGCGTGCCTTCCCCGTTAGTCAAGCGACAGCGCGGCGGATGCGTCGCGCGGACCCGTGGGGATACACGGTCGAGGTCGCCGAATGCAGGGCAAAGCAAGGGAAACGGAGCGCATCCATTCATCGTGCACCGGGTCATCGCTCCGGTGAAATGGTCGGGGCCATCGGAACCTGTCAATGTGGATCGGACACTCGTCAGAACCATTCAGTGAAGCACCGCAGGCCATGAGCGTTAAGAGCCCTTGAACGGGAGCGCGATGGGCAGGGTGCTCGACACGACGGGAGGCTCGTGCTTCAGCGGCTTCACCAGGAGCCCGGCGATCTTCCCTTCGGCGTCGACGTGGAGCTCGATCCGGAAGGCGCCGCGCTCGGCCGTCAGCTCGTAGACGCCATGCACGGCGCCGTCGCCGCCCACCCGCTTGGCCTCGAGGAACGGTCCCTTCGAGAGCATTTGGTCGATCCAGGCCGGCTCCTTGTCGAGCGGCGACAGCGCCTGCATCGACGCGTCCAGGAGCGCAATCGAGCGCTTCGGATCACGCGCGGTGTAGGCGGCGACGAGCTCTCTCATCACGTCGTCAACCGAGGCGGCACGCGCCGGCGCGGGAACGGCGACGGGCAAGGCCGCAGCGGTGGCCGTGGGGCACACCGGCGCCGGGGTGGTCGTGGCGACGGGCACGCTCGCACACCCGGCCGCGACCGCGGCCACGCCGAGGAGGAGCCCGGCGAGAGCCGTTAGGCCGCCGAGGCCCGCGAAGGGGGCACGACCTGTGAAACCTGGAAGGAGCGTCCTCGGAGAGGCGCAGTGATGCATGACCCAACGCTTGCCACGACAGCGGATCGCCGTAAACCCTCGCCGTGGCCCGTCGTGGAAAGCG
This sequence comes from Acidimicrobiales bacterium, assembly GCA_043734485.1. Lineage (GTDB taxonomy): Bacteria > Actinomycetota > Acidimicrobiia > Acidimicrobiales > JANYDT01 > JAYUDQ01. The sequence goes on from JAYTFI010000506.1 coordinate 3,350, forward strand.
CCGCCGCGATTGGATATCTCGCGCGCGCCGCCCTCACGCTCGAGGTCTGGAGAGGCTAGGACAAGTTAGGCCGATCCCGCAAGTACAAGCCCTCCCGCGCCCTCCCTCCGCGTCGCGCTACGACGGAAAACTCAGCTCAACGAGCCCCCGAACCTCGCGCACGTCGGCCTCGCGGCACACCTCCGCCATCGCGACGTCGTCCGCTCCTTCGGCCGCTGAGCATGGTTCTCTCCGTGAAAGCGTAGCGACGGAAGCCGCTTTGAAGTCTTGCGCTGCCCTCGGAGGGCCGACGCGGGATGAAGCTACTGGTTGACGACCACGGCAGCCCGGTTCGTGGCCTCGACGTAGGGGATTACGGCCTTGGCCTTGAGTGACCCGCCGACGGAGTAATCGTTCGTGGGCGTAGTGCCGACAATGACGATGGGCTTCCCCGTCGCGTAGAAGACCTGTCCGCCTGACTTGACCTGAACCCCAAGACCCGAGCTGGCCGAGTCCCTCAACGTGAGGGTGTCGTCGAGCTGCGCGGTCGCCCCGGGGAACACCACCAAGCCGGGAGCGGCGTAGTCGACACAGGCGACAGGAGCACCCAAGCGAAGGTGCCCGGGGCCTTCGGTCGCATGACCGGCCGTCATTCCCCCACCCTGGACGAGGCAACGGGTGGACACCTCGACGATGCCTCGCCCGCGGGCCGAGAGGTTGGTCCCCCCGACCGTGGCGAACGCCGATCCCTGGCAGTTCACGAAGCCGTAGGACCGGCACTCCGTGACATGACAGACGTTCAACGTGGCCAGTGACACGCCCTCGTAGACGTCGAGCCCGTAGATCCGACATGCGATGAAGGTCACCTGACGCCCAGAAACGACGACCGAGTGGTCCGCGCCGGGAGTTCCGAGTTCCACGTCTTGGAAGACGACCGTCCCGCCATTCGTGCCGCTGGGACTGCTGTTGATGCGAACGTCGCCGACGATCTTCGAGACCGAGTAGATGTCGACGGTGTCACCGACGACCGGCTCGACCGCTGCGCCGTCGGCTGCCTGGTCGGCCCATGTCCCGCGGAAGACACCCGCGCTCAGGGCCTTGACGATCGAAGTCTTGTTGCCAAGCCGAGGGCCGGCGTTGATCCTGACGAACTTCCCGATCAACCCGGTGAGGTCCGGAGCCCCGCTCAGGGTGTAGCTCCCGACGACGCCCGTTGCCGTGTTGAAGGGAGTCACGGCCGTGATTGTGTGGGAGGAGATGACAGTCCGCGTCCCAACGAAGGCGAGAACGCCATCGTTCTTGAGCTTGACGTCGATCGTCAACGGGCCGATGAAGTCCCCGTCGAGGTAGACGACGACCGTGCCCACACCGTAGCCGTCGATCGCCTGCTTCCCAAGGCGACACAGGACCTCGGTGATGCTCACGAGCGTGAAGTCGTCAGCTCCGCTGGCGTTGTCGTCCGAACCTTGACCCGTCCCCTCAAATCAGCCCGAAGATTTCGCTGAAAGCGGGGTGTTCGGACAGCAGACGCCCGAATTCCGTCATGAGGCGTACGAGCTTCTCGTCGAGCATCGCCGGGATCGCACCGTACCAGTAGCAACCCTGGTTGTAGAGCGACATCGTTCGAGTCTTGACGGTGTTCGCCTTGAGGGTGCGGTCGAATCCGCACGCCTCGCCAGCGGCGCCGAGGAGGGTCAACAGCGCGTGCGCGACCGCGCCCAGCAGGAGAAGGCGGTCACGACGCTGCGCCGAGCCGATGTGGGTTGCGGACAGGCCCATACCGAAGTGGTTGTCCTTGATGTCGCGGAACGTCTCCTCAATCGTGAACCTGCGAGCATAGAGCTTCACGACGCCTGCGGCGCCGAGGTCGACGCGGTTCGTTGCGATACACCAGGCTTCCTTCATGCCCTTCTGGTGTTTCAGGACAACGGCGGGGATGCTGGTCTTGTCCGCCGTGATTTGCACGTCGCGAAGCATCTTGGCGTGACCGCCAACAGGCATCCATTCTCCCGCCGACATCGTGCGGCCCTTGTGCGTCACGTGGATGATCTGCCGGAAGCGAATCGCATAGGACCACCCGAGCATTTCCAGGTACATGAACAGCTTCTGATCTCCGAAGCCGCGATCCGCGAGCAGGGTCACGTTCACCGTTTCAGGCAAGATCTGGTGCAGTCGCTCGATCAGCTCGGCCTCGTAGTCGTTGCGCCGATTCTTCAGCCCCGACTTTTCAACCGTCTTCCACACGAGCGGTGTCGCTCGCCCGTGCGAGGTCACGAGGTACATCGCGATCGTGGCGTGATCATCCTTGTCGAACTCGGTCCAGTCGAGCGCGACCACCAGTTCCTGCCGCGCGGCGACGACGAACACGACCCAGTGGGTGAACCAGTCCCACACGTTCACCCCGGTGTTGCTCAAGAGGCGGTCGACCTGCTTGATGGCGTGCTTCGGCTCCAAGCCCATCGCCTGGGCAAGCCCACGACCGATGGCATGAACTCCCAGGGCGGCCGCGTGGAGCACGCCAACCACGCCGCGCGCAAAGGACAGCACGCGCGTCGCGTGGACGTCCTCGCCCAGCAGATCGACGACAAACTCGTGGATTTGGAGCGGCGAGAGCCGCGCG